>DTSF01000035.1 GCA_012965485.1 Dehalococcoidia bacterium | reverse complement strand
CCCTCATCGCCTGCTCTGGTATATATTTTCACGATATCGAATTCCTAAGTATGTCTTAAGGTAACACTGCATATGTGTGAATATAATATCCCCTCACTTGGTAAACAGTAAACGGAATATATGGCCCAAGGAAGAACATCAGTAGCAATCCACCTACCCATATCATCTCCACAGGCTGTTTCATTCAATGCCGTAGAGAAATTGGAAGGCCCAGTCATTAATTACACAATCTAGCTTGTCCCAAAATGACTATCAAATCAGAAATCATCCTGTCAGTGGGGCACCACCACAGAAAGCTATGTAGTCAATCAATTCTGTAACGGTCGGATTGTCTCCACATAACGGGCAATCTGGGTTTCTCCTAAGTTTTACAGTTCTAAACTCCATGCTTAAGGCATCTACAAGCAAAAGACGGCCGCTTAAGGAGTCTCCGATTCCAAGAATCAATTTCACCACCTCAGTGGCCTGTATAGTTCCTATCATGCCTGGAAGCATCCCCAAAACCCCGGCTTCAGCACAACTGGGAACTTCACCAGGAGGGGGAGGTGTGGGAAATAAGCATCGATAGCAACCATTACCCGGTAAATACGTTGTTGCTTGTCCATCAAATAACAAAATACTACCGTCAACCAGAGGTTTCCCTAGAAGATAGGCAGCATCGTTAACCAAATATCTAGTAGGGAAGTTATCTGCACCATTCACAATGATGTCATAATCTTTCATTATTCCCATGGCGTTTATCGAGGAAATAGGCTCTTCATGAACATTTACATTGGTGTCAGGGTTATAAGCTTTAAGAGTCTCAACAGCCGAATCAACTTTGGGTCTACCAATGTCATCATTAAAATGAAGTATCTGCCTCTGCAAGTTAGTGACATCAACATCGTCAAAATCGACTAACCCGACAGTACCTACACCAGCCAGCGTTAGATATATTGAAATGGGAGATCCCAATCCACCCGCACCAATCATGAGTACTTTCGCGTCAATCAACTTCCTCTGGCCGACGCTTCCTACTTGTGGCATTATGATATGCCTGCTGTATCGATTGACCTGGTATGGGGTCAATGCCAGTGATGGTGTTTTTGTAGCCAAAACTATCCTCCATAAACTTTCTCTTCCATATATAGAGCCCCGCTACCAACGCTTTAAAGCTTTGGGCGGGGCTCTATATACACCTGCGGCCTAGTTTTACAGCATTGACAGCCTTAACTAGTTCCTACAGGAACAGTTTATTTTCAACACCTTTTTGTACATCAAATCCATCATTTTCAGAATTATAGCATCACGTAATTTAGGCATCAACTAATGCCAATATACATAAATATGACGTTTAAATTACGATTTAACAAAAATTAAGAGTATCGCCGGATGGTATAATTGGAGACGCTTTTTAACTTTTCTTACACTTAGCCGAGCGGCAGGATTCCATTGACTGATTCAAACATTGCATTATTAGTAGATTATGAAAACGTAGGAGTTGATTCTCTTCAATATTTGGTTGAACAAGTATCTGGTATGGGGCGCATCATCATAAAACGTGCCTACGCCGATTGGTCATCACAGAGAAAAGGTCAAGAAAGATTGATTGAACTAGGGATAGAGGCTGTACATAACTACAGATCAGTGAAATCCGGTAAGAACTCCTGCGACATAAAACTTACCATCGATGCCGTAGAGATTCTTCATAGTGGGCAAGTCGATTCTTTTGTCATTGTGTCCTCAGATAGTGACTTCGTGCCTTTGGTTACTCATTTGCGGGGTGCTGGTAAAGGTGTAATAGGTGCAGGTAGAAAAGCTGTAACATCAACCACCATGGTGAAATCATGCGACAGGTACATATTTTTGGATCTTCAATCTGCCTCTGCCGTGGCTCAAAAATCAGCACCCCAAACAAAAAACAATTACAGAAAAACCGGGGCATATCGAGAACGAAAGCCAGTCGCTCCGATATCAGATGGATTAGATAATGAAAAATCTGTGAGCCAATTGCTGGTGAACGCTGTGGCGGCCACAGCGGAAAACGATGGCAACTCATTAGGTACGAAATTGGCCCAAACTATGACTCGCATAGACCCAGGTTTCGACTATAAAGAACTGGGCTTTAGATCATTTAGAGATTTCTTAGCATCAAGGGATGAAATAGAAGTCACTTTTCGTGAAGGCACTGATTTCACTGTCTCTATACGAACTAATGACCCGGAAATCGCCGACAACCACGAAAATTCCGATCATCCTCGAATACCTTCAGTAAGTCCCAGAATTATTAGTTTTCAAACAGAGGTGTCGAATCAGGATTCTAATCAATCGGAGGAAAACTGGGAATCAGAAGTTGATACGGCCTGGAAAAGCAAAGAAAAAGACCAATTGTCGGGCCAATCTGCGGCCACTCAAGCAGCAAAAATTTTGGGTTTCCAAAGACTGAGGGATTCTTTGTACCCGACTATTGATAAATTACTTGAGGCAAGTAACCTCTTAAAGTCCAATTGGGCTAGAAACAAAAATTACGTGACCCGCAAAAAATAACGGGGATCATGCTGAGACCATGCTGATTGCTATTGACATTGGTAATACCAACATAACGATAGGCCTATTTCGGGAATCTGAACTTGTCTCTACATGGAGATTCTCAACTGACTCGCAAAAGACCTCTGATGAATATGGCTTATTGCTAAAACAAGTGATGTCATACAACAACATAAAAGTGGCTCAAATTGAGGAAGCAGCCATCTGCAGTGTAGTTCCTCCTCTGACACCTACTTTCGAATCCCTGTGTAAAACATATATGGATGTCAATCCACTGACAGTCGTAGCGGAAACCAAAACCGGGATAAAGGTCCTTTATGATAGTCCTAGAGACGTGGGTACAGATCGAATAGTCGATGCGGCGGCGGCGCACCATATGTATGGTGGACCATGCATCATAGTTGATCTGGGCACCGCCACAGTTTTTGATGCAGTCAACGAACGAGCAGAGTACCTCGGAGGCGCGATAGCCCCCGGAATGATTGTTTCTGCCGACTCGCTTTATAGGGCCACTTCTCAACTTAGAAGAGTGGAACTAAATGCCCCAGATCAAGCAATCGGAAAGAATACCACCCATTCGATACAATCTGGTCTTGTATTCGGTTATTCAGAACTTATAAAAGGTATGATAGCCAGATTCAAAAAAGAAATTGGCACTGATGCAACTGTAATTGCAACTGGAGGTCAAGCAACCATAGTAAAAGACCACGTAGGTGAATTCGATTACATAGATCCTGACCTCACCCTTAAGGGTTTGCAAATAGTTCATTCCCTTAACATTAACAAAAGGTAGCGAAATGCCATCTCCTCTTAACAACAAAAGAGTCGTACTAGGAGTAACGGGTAGCATAGCGTGTTATAAAGCTGCTGACCTCGCGAGCAAACTCGTTCAGAACGGGGCATTAGTAGATGTAATACTGACAAGTGCTGCAACCCAGTTCGTATCGGAATTGACTTTCAGAAGCATAACTCACAGATCGGTATTTACCGATCTATATTCATCGGAATCTGAGCTCTCAATAAACCATGTAGCACTCGCGGAAACCGCTGATATCATAATAGTTGCCCCCACAACAGCTAACACAATAGCCAAAATTGCCAATGGCATTTCTGATGATGTCCTGACCACCACTATTTTAGCAACTAGGGCTCCAATTATTATCGCCCCTGCAATGGATGCCAACATGTTTGATAACGCAGCTACCCAAGCAAATGTAACCACACTTATAACCAGAGGAGTTTTTATCGCAGGCCCAGCCAATGGTAGGCTTGCCTCAGGCCTTATCGGACAGGGAAGGATGGTTGAACCCTCTAACATAATCAGTTCTGCCAATATGATATTAGGCAAGGATGGGGACTTTTCAGGTAAAAAAATTGTCGTGAGCGCTGGAGGAACTGAGGAAGCCATAGACCCGGTAAGGAATATCACCAACCGTTCGTCAGGAAAAATGGGCTACGCGATTGCAGAGGCAGCGAGAGATCGGGGCGCTATAGTTAGCCTAGTTGCAGCTCCTAATGCTTTACCAAAACCTGTGGGAATTTTAGTGACTAAAATTCAAAGCGCGGAGGAAATGAAAAAAGTGATCACTACCGAATGCGATGGAGCCGACGCCCTGATAATGGCAGCGGCCGTCGCTGATTGGAGACCTTTGAAAAAGTTGGATTCCAAAGCCAAAAAAAGTACTTCTGATACTTGGTCATTAAAATTGGTAAAAAACCCTGACATTATTGGTAGCATCAGATCTGACGGCCTTATTAAAGTTGGCTTCGCTGCCGAGAGTGAGAATCTCATAGAAAACGGTAAGTCAAAAGTTAAATCTAAAAACCTAGATTTTATTGTTGCAAACGACATTACTGCAAAGGATAGTGGGTTCTCAGTAGACACTAATAAAGTAACCATAATCCACGCAAACGGGAACATTGAATCTCTCCCGTTAATGTCTAAGTATGATGTAGGCCATTCCATATTGGACAGGGTGAAGTCAGGCTTTTAGACGAATCCACGAGATGACAAAAAATGCCTATTAAAATAGCGGTCATATCAGACACGCATTGTTATGAATGGGAAGAGGTTCACCCAGATATGCGCGCTTTAGTGGCTGAGTGTGACATGGCGATTCATTGCGGAGATATAGTCCACCAATCAGTAGTGGAAGGGTTTTTGAAATCAGCAAAAAAAGGGCTAATAGTCCATGGGAACTCTGATCCAGTAGATTTGCGGGAAAGCCTCCCATACACCCAAGTTATAGAGGTCGAGAAAACAAAGATAGGAATCACTCATCCTGCTTGGGGAGGACCTGAATTTCCGCCTTCGGATCTATTTAAGGATTTTGAGGAGGATTTAGATATAATTCTCTTTGGGCACACTCATGAACCTCTAATAAGAAATATTAACGGTACATTGTTTGTAAATCCCGGCCAAGGATATAAATCGTTTATGGTGGACGGTACTATGGCTGTTATTACGATTGCCAACGGTGTGGCAGATGCAGAAATAATAATAATAGAATCAGGACGTTCGTAAAAACATCTCACTCTTTTTGTATTAGGTAGTTCCAGGTCTCAAGGGCAAGTGGATGAACAACCCCTTTCTGCTGCATTGTAGATCTGACTCTCAATTTCAAATATTCGAGAATTCCCTCATCAAGATCAACTTCCATTTTATCTGCGACCAATACCAGTTCTGGATTAGCCGCCAATTTTTCTGGTTCTACCTTGTCCGCAATAAAAACTATTTTCTCGATATGCGTCATGCAGGGTCGACCGGTTGTGTGGTATCTAACCGAATTTACCACTTCCCCATCGTCACAACCTAGCTCTGATTCCAACCAAACAGCTGCCAAAGGTCCATGCAGCAACACTGGACTATCAAGTTCATATCGATTTATGGGGATATTCTTTTCTCTAGA
>DTSF01000034.1 GCA_012965485.1 Dehalococcoidia bacterium | reverse complement strand
AATGCTACCCTGATAAATCTTCTTACTGTCTATAATTCGATCAAGATCAAAATTTCCCATGCTTTGTCTACTCTCCCGGATCTTCAGGTGGGCGTTGTGATCTGTATGCGAGGCCAAGTCGCATATTCAAAGCGGTATAAAAGAAATCCGGTTTTTCTGAACGTAAGAATCTAGCATTAAAAGGACTTTTCTTTACTATAACTTTTTCTCCTGGTTCCACATCTGAATCGACAAATCCATCTGCGCTGATAGATGCCAAATAATTCTTGGAAGCCTGAAGCTCAACGGTTGAGTCTGGATGGAGTACCAAAGCATCTCGAAGGCCTGTATGGGCTGCTACCGGCTGCAATATCATCATTTGAGCTTCAGGAAAAACTATGGGTCCTCCAGCCGAAAGGGCATATCCTGTGCTTCCAGTCGCAGTAGATACTATTACAGCGTCAGCTCTGTAGTTGGTTAAATGAACATGGTTTACAGAAGCTTCAAGTTCTACCAGTCTGGAGACTTTTCTGCTTCCAACTGTGATGTCGTTGAGAGCATGTATGGATAGTCTGGGACCATCACCTTTTGTAGGAATTACGTCAGCTTGCAGCATCATTCGTTTTTCAGTTCTTATACCGTTACTGTTGCCTTTTGCTGATTGGTAATTTATGTATTCAGGAAGTGCTGAAATAGCCTCTTCTGGTGTTAATTCCGCTATAAACCCCACCTTTCCCATTTTTATGCCAACGACAGGAAGTTCATAAGGACTTATTACTCTTACGGATCTTAGTATTGTCCCGTCACCGCCTACGACAATAACCAGGCTTGTTTCTTTTAGTTTTTCTGAGTGCTCAGAAAAATTTCCTGCTGAACTTAACCATGAAACATTTTTTATTCCTAATGAATCTATGATTTCTTTAGCCTTGACCTCTGTGGCAGGCATTTGAGAGTTGTATATGAAGGCAATCAATTTATTTTTTGACATGAACACCAACAGATATATGAGTGTTTACCGGTTTTTAAGTATCTATAGTATAAATACTAACTTATTTGCGTTAACCGATTAGGGTGTTTATAGCATCACGGGCTAATTCGATAATAGGCTTGGGGAAAAAACCAAAAAAAACGGTACCGGAAATGGATATGACTGATGCGGAGAGCACTCCCAAATTTGGATGTATTTCATGCCTTTCATCTGGGCTATCTATGAACATGGTTTTAACTACTCTTAGGTAATAATAGGCGGATACAACGCTATTGACGACCCCAACGATGGCCAGCCAGGTAAGGTTGGTTTCAACTGCCGCTCCAAATAGATAGATTTTTGCCATAAATCCTATGGTAGGAGGTATTCCGATGAGAGATATCATTGAAACAGTCATTATTACTGCTAGGGTGGGAGATTTTTTTATAAGACCGGCAAAAGAGTCGACTGAGTCATCACCAGAATCTTCTGAGACTGCCGTTATCACCGCAAACGCTGCAAGGTTAGTAAACGTGTATCCAGCCAGATATACAAGGATTCCAACAGGTCCTGACGTGTTTAGCGTTGTGTTACCTGCCATAGCTGCTAACCCCACCATTATGTAGCCTGCCTGAGCTATAGTACTGTAGGCTAACATTCGCTTGATGTTGTTTTGTTTTATAGCTATCAGGTTTCCAACAGACATCGAAATCGCGCTTAAAACTGCCATCATGCTGGCCCAGTCGGAAGATAAGGCCTCATTTTCAAAAACTGTATATAGGATTCTAAGAATTATGGCGAACCCTACTGCCTTGCTGGCTACAGACAGAAACCCCGTGATAGGGGTGGGGGCCCCTTCGTACACATCTGGAGCCCACATTTGAAATGGGACTGCAGAAATTTTGAACCCGAATCCCGCTGTTATCAAAATTACACTAAATAGAAGAACCCCGTTGTCTGTTATCTGTTCTGATGTGGAAAGCTGGTTTGCTATTACAGTTCCTATTTCGGATAAATGGGTAGTGCCAGTGAATCCATAAATTAGGACCATTCCATAGAGAAGAACTGCAGAGCTAACTGCACTCAGTATAAGGAATTTAACACCGGATTCAGCTGATTTCTTCTCCCTTATAAATGCAACTAGTGCTGCAGTAGGAAAGGCGGTCAATTCCAAGGCTATGTATATAGTGATCAATTCTATTGCTGATGCTAGTAGCATCATTCCAGTGGCTGACAAAAGAATGAGCGAGTAGTATTCGCCTTGATGTTTATCGAATCTTTTCGCATAGGTCGTGGAAGAAAGGATTACTAACCCTGTCGCGAGGATAATGACATATTTGAAGAATAGGCTGAAATCATCTACCTTGACGGTGTCATTGAACCCAGGGCTCGGATTATCTCGCACCATAATACAGAAACATAGTGGAACTAATAAGCCAATTAGAGATAGTGGAGCCAAAAGTCTTTTGTTAGATGAAAACAAATCCACAATTATTATTATGCTAGCTAATAAGACCATGCTGATTTCGGGAGTTATCAAAATTATGTCGGAGTAATTCATTAATTAGCTCCCGGCATATTTAGCATTTGTGTTATGCCTTCGGTGAAAACATCAGACACAAATGCTGGATATATACCTACACCAATTATTGAAATGATAAGTAGCCCTATAGGGATGACTTGTACTGCCGTAGCATCACCAATTTGTTCGAACCGTTCTCTTTCAGGTCCAAACATGGATCTTTGAATCATCCATAGTATGTATGCAGCCGTCAGTACTAATCCAAAGGCAGCTATTATCGTAGCTAATTTAAAGGCTGGGAAAGCCCCTAGAAAGATAGTCAGCTCTGAGACAAAGCCGCTGGTTCCTGGAAGTCCTAAGGATGCTAATCCCGCAACTACAAGCGACACGGTGAAGACTGGCATTCTACGTGCCAAACCTCCTAGGTCTGGTATGTGTCGAGTGTGAGTCCTTTCATAGATAAATCCTATTGTTAAAAATAAAAGTCCCGTGATAGTTCCATGGGTAAACATTTGCAAGGCGGCACCTGTCATTGCGAGGGAGGTGATTCCGCCACCCACAGCTGACAGTCCTAATAAAACGAAACCCATGTGGCTGACACTACTATATGCAATGAGTCTCTTGAGATCTGTTTGTCGTATTGTTATTGCCGCGCCATAGATAATATTTATTACCCCTAATAAGGCCAATACCCAAGCGTATTTTTCAAGCTGGTCGGGGAACATGCCCGCAGATACTCGTAAAAGTCCATAGCCACCCATTTTTAGAAGGACTCCTGCCAACATTACGCTTGCAGCAGTCGGGGCGTCGGTGTGAGCATCTGGTAACCAGGTATGTAAAGGGAATACCGGTAGTTTTACGGCAAATCCTATGCTCATAAATAAGAAGAGTATTCCAACAGGCATTATTAAGTTCGAGGATGGGATTAATTCAGATATCTTAGTCATATCGAAGGTGCCAGTACCTGCGAATATGACCAAGATTCCGATTAGCATGAAAGCGCTGCCCAGAATAGTAAAGATCAAAAACTTCATGGCGGAATATTCTTTTCTCCCAGTACCCCAAATGGATATTAGGAAGAACATAGGAATCAACTCTAGCTCCCAAAAAAGGAAAAAAAGCAAGAAATCCATTGAGGTAAATACCCCTATTACTGCCCCTTGTAGCAGGAGGAGCCACATGAAATGTTCTTTAGTTCTTTCCGTTATGTTCCATGATGCGAAGATTGCGACGATTCCTAACAGGCCGGTAAGCAAAATGAGTGGTGCGCTTATCCCATCGACAGATAAGAAGTATTGAACTGGAAATGATTCGGGGAACCATGAAGTTATTTTTTCAGACATGTCGTACCCATTTTGTCTATGAGCAATGAAAATGTAACCTGTAACCACCAGTTCAAGTGCTGACGCCATAACCGCGAATCCACGGGCTGTTTTCCCAGTCAAAAAAACAGCCACAATTACCGCTGAGATAAACGGCAAAAAGATGGCTATGCTTAATATTCCAGGTATTTCCACAGATACTCCTAATTACATTCCAAATATATATACAGCGGCTATGATGATTATCCCAACTGATGTGACAGTCGCGTACATTTGGGTTTGGCCAGTTTGTAATTCTCTTATCAGACTACCGAAATTGGCACCTAGCCACCCGATGATATTCACGGTACGGTCTACGATGTTTCGATCTATCCAATCGGATATCAGGGCTATGCCTCTGTAATAGATTCTGCCAGTTATGAATTTTTCATATGCTTCATCGAAATAATATTTGTTTAGAAATAGGGTATATATAGGGCCGGCAACTCTGCCCATCGTTGCTGGGGACAAATAAGGATTTCGCTTATACATTGCCCATGCTAGGAGTATTCCCAGTAGGGCAATCAACGAGGAAATAATGGCCAGTAATGGGTCAAAAGCTGGGGGAGGAGGCAAGTGCAGGCTGTGCTCCAATTTATGTGTAAACCAGTAAGCTGGGATACCTCCAAAGTCTTTTATAGGATTCACTAGAAACCCTATAATCACAGCTGGGATTGCGAGTATCACCAAAGGTAAAATCATAGGGAATGGTGATTCTGCAAGATGGACCGGCCCATGGGCTTGAGCTTCAGGATCCTTATCTGAGCCTCCCCGAAAATCACCTTCAAATGTCATAAATAGGGCCCTAAACATATAAAAGGCCGTCATGAATACCGCAATAAGTGCTAATACGAATCCCATCATACTTACGCTTAGCAAATCTCCATGCTTGAAGGCATTCAAAAGGATTTCATCTTTACTCCAGAACCCTGCTAGCGGGAATATGCCTGCAAGACTCAGACTTCCAATGAGGAATGTAATATAGGTTATTGGCATTTTGCTTCGTAATCCACCCATATAACGCATATCAAAAGTTCCAGTTGCGTGATTGACGCTACCAGACCCTAAAAATAAAAGCGCCTTGAAGAAAGCATGAGTAAATAGGTGGAAGATAGCCGGTCCAATTGCACCGACACCTAGGGCCAGCATCATGTAGCCCAATTGGCTAACAGTCGAATAGGCGAGTACTCTTTTTATGTCGTTGGCAACTAGTCCCATAGTTGCTGCGAATATGGCTGTGACTCCTCCAATGATGGTTACTATCACCATCACGTCTTGGGAAGCTTGAAAAATCGGAAAGAACCTAGCTACTAAGAAAACTCCGGCCGTAACCATAGTTGCTGCATGAATGAGAGCACTTACTGGAGTAGGTCCTTCCATGGCATCAGGTAGCCACGTGTGAAGGGGAAATTGGCCTGATTTGCCTATAGCACCAATGAACATTCCCAAGGCTATTAAAGTTAGGGTCCCTGCGGTGATTACTCCTGCGTCGACAAGTCCGGGTAAGTTGTCATTTATGACTGAAATCTCTAAATAGTTCTCACTTTCTGTGAAAGTCTTGAAGAATAAATATATTAAAGCTATGAGAAACCCAAAGTCTCCGACTCTAGTGAT
>DTSF01000033.1 GCA_012965485.1 Dehalococcoidia bacterium | reverse complement strand
AGGTACCTTGGGGAAAAAGAAGGACATCAGTACTACGAGGACACCAAACACATGCCCAGGGTATTGGTGCAGTTGACTCCCAGAAAACTGACCACATGGGCAGGTCCAGGCTGGCATTCACGTTACCAGGAATAGATTACAGGTAATTACCCTTCCGGCGGAGTGATCGAGGAAATTGTCGGGATTTCGGATAAACCAGTTGTGACCGGTCAGGTACAGGAAGAAACGATTGAAATTATAGACGGCCATTCTGTGCTTGGTGGACTAATTGGTGAAGCGATTTCTATAAATGATGAAGTTGAAACAGAGGTTTCGGGCGGGATTCCCGCTACCGCAACCCCTCAACCAACAGCCACAATGGTGCCTACGGCGACGAAAAAGCCGACCGCTACTATGAAACCTGTTCCGCCGAAGAAGACCCCGAAGACCAATACTCGGGCGCCAATTATGTTTTCACCAGGTGCAAAATTCGGACCTTCAGTTACCCCAACTCCTAAGGCCACAAACAAATTTGGCAGGGCCCCGGTTGTATCCTCTAAAGCTTCTAAACCTGCTGCCGCCCCGTCTGGGCCAACAAAGCAAAAAACGACTGTCGGGAGCAAGGCACCTACGCGGAGAACTTTTGGCAACTTCTTTGGCTTAAGGAGTTCATCTTCCAAGGACGATGACAAAAAGACCACCACGAGTAGATCATCTAGTAGCAGAAGCAGATTCAGCCTTGTTGGAAGAGCTACAGGTGAAGATGAAGCACAGTCAGACGGGCAGGGGGATATGGCAGAAGAATCGACTGGTGGATCATGTTCATCGGCTTCAGGACGTGAAGGTGTGTCTGTGCTGGCAATGTTGATGCTGCCTTTGGTTATAGTGAACAGGAAAAGACTGGGTCTATAGGCTATTTTCTTTAGCGTTCCCAATTTCCTGTTTGATGGGTACTCTTGAGTTAAGATAGCACCATGAAACACGTCATCGTATACAAAGAGGCCGGAAGATATGCAGGCTGGCCTGCTAACTATGGTATTTGGAACTGGGGAGACGAGATTGTCACCGGGTTCACATTAGGATTTCATAGCGTTGATGGCGGATTTCACTTCAGGGATAAGGACCGGCCTTTTACGACAATGCAGTCCCGCAGTACTGACGGTGGTTTAACTTGGGACACTGCTCAGGCGCCATTATCTGCCCCTGGTGATGTCGCTATTAGTGCTGATGAGCACATGAACCTCTCACTCGGTCCTGTGCATTCTCGATCCAACCCGCCAGAATCATTCAATAAAACCATCCATTTTTTGAACCCGGATTTTGCCATGCTTATGGGAAGAACTGGTTTGAGGAAAGGGTGTGAGTCATATTTTTTCGTGACATATGATCGATGTCTTACCTGGCAGGGTCCTTACTCGTTTCCAATGTTCGGCGAGCTGGGAATAGCGGCCCGTACAGATATTATTAAGGATCGATCAGATACTCATAGGGCAAAGTTGTTTCTGTCTTCTACCAAACCCGATGGAGATGAGGGCAGGGTATTTTGTGCTGAAACGCAAAATGGGGGCCGTTCATTTAAGTTTGTTTCCTGGATAAGAGAAACCCCGGAAGGCTTTGATATTATGCCCTCCTCGTTGAAATTGCCCTCTGGCAGATTGACGACTGCCCTTCGCTGTCGCTCCTCTGATAATAATCGAGGTTGGATTGATTTAATGTATTCAGACGATGAGGCTGTTTCGTGGAGCCAACTGTCAAAACCTGTAGCTAATACTGGTGTCGGTGGGAATCCTCCTGCGATGCTCCGTCTTTCTGACGGCAGAATATGTTTGATTTATGGTTATAGGGATGAAGGTTCGGGGGTCAGGTATGTTGTAAGTGAAGATGAAGGTGAAACATGGGGAGAAGAGATCATTCTTCGGGAAGACGCAGGTAACCACGACATCGGATATCCAAGAGTAATAGAAAGAGCCGACGGAAACCTAGTTGCAGTTTATTACCACAATGATGTTGCTGACGGAGAACGATACATCGCGGCAACGATATGGAAGCCCTAGTATCTAAAACATTCTGTGCGGCATTGCAGGTTCTTCTTTTGTCATTACCTCTAGCACTGCCGTATTTCCGGATTTAACCGTGTCGACACACCTTTTAATTGCTGCGCCAACTTCATCAGGGTTATCGACCATTTCGTTATAGCTGCCAAGTGCATCAGCTATTTTGGCATAGTCACCTGTTGTATATTTAGTTCCATATAGTTCGTTTGCCGTGGGGAAATTATGTGGTCTGTAAATTCCCATCGCTGAATTGTTAAGAATTATGGTGAATATGGGAATTTTTTCCCTGACCGCTGTCTCAATATCGAGTCCTACCATTCCAAAACCATAGTCTCCGATCAAGTTGACAGCGACTTTTTTGGGCTCTGCCATGCTGGCACCCATGGCCAATCCAAGGCTGTAACCCAACTGCGTCGATTTACCCCAGGCTATGAATCCGTTTGGGTTCACAGTGTTATAGAAGGGCATTATTTGATCTCTTGGGCTACCAGAATCGTGAGTCACAATAGTCTCGGCAGGGTTTGTGTTTTGCATTAATTCCCAGATGACTCGGTAAGGGCTGATAGGGGTTTCATCAGATTGAAGATGTGGCATCCATTCTTTAAACCAGTCCTCTCTTACTGAGGCGATCTCATCTTCAAATTTGAATGATTCATTTCGGGTGCTGGAGCCTAATAATTCCTTTACCTCTGCGATCAGTTCTTCTAATATCAGTTGAACATCACCAAGGACTGCGTGGTCTGGTGAATAATCTTTGTTTATGTCATCAGAGCTGTTTGTGATCTGAACGAGTGTCTTTTTATCGAATTCATTCATCCCATAATGGATTCGGGTGAAACTTGTGCCGATTCCAAAAATCATGTCAGCTTTACCAATAAAGTGGACAACCATATCGGTTGTAGAACTACTTCTGGGTCCGAGTGCCAATTCATGTGTTTCCGGGAAAGCACTTTTGCCCGCCATCGAGGTCATTACAGGAACCCGGGCTAACTCTGCGAGTTCTATTAGTTGCTTTGATGCCTTGCCGTATAAGACCCCTTGCCCTGCCTGTATGACAGGTCTGCTGGCGCCCAGTAACATTTTTGCAGCTGTCTTTATATCTTGAGGGTCCCCAGCGCTTTTCCTGCTTTCGACATTTGTATAACTGGTTCTCATACCTTCGGGTAATTCTTCACTGAGGATATCGCTGGGTATTTCCAGAAGAACGGGACCCGGCCTACCCAATCTAATCTGGCTGAAAGTCCGCCTCATCATATCTGGAATGTTTTCTGGCATTGAAACTTTACCGGACCATTTAGTTACGGTGCGGTATGTCTCACTGGGACTGAATGTAGGATGAACTCCATGTCGAGATCTCGGATTTGAGCCAGGAAGAAGCAAAATAGGTACGGAGTCTGCATATGCAGTTGCTACCCCGGCGAAAGCGTTTTCAGCACCGGGTCCGGCTTGCATAGCGAAAACCCCGGTTTTATCTCCATTGGTTATACGAGTGTACCCGTCAGCGAGATTAACTCCAACGCGTTCCTGTCTGAAGATAAGTGGTCTTATTCCGGCCTTGGCTCCTGATTCCTCCAAACGATTGAATGGGATTACTCCCATAAAATCTACACCTTCCGATTTGAGTATCTGAGCGATTAAATCTGCGCCTGTCATGTTACCAACCTTTCCCATTTAACGTCGAATGACCGGAGTGTCGACTGAATTCTTGGCAGGGGTGGCAGGGATCGAACCCACGACCTAAGGTTTTGGAGACCTTCGCTCTACCAACTGAGCTACACCCCTGTGTTTAGTAATTCCCGAGGCTAAAACTATATCAAAAATTATATCGGTATTTATAATATCAAGAAATGCGATGATAATAGAGGGAAGTCATCATGAATTGTGATACAGTATTTCAGCAACAAATTTTAAACGGAGGACATAAATGGATTCAATACTACCTGTAATGAGCTTGCTTTCCTTAGGGTTGGCAGTCTCGCTAGTTGTGATGTACTTTTTTGTACCAGCAGACCCCGGTGCGTTAGTTACTCAAGTTTCAAACCGTCACTTGGAAGATCGATACTTAATCGGCCCTGAAATCTTTTAAGGCCTGAAATCTTTTAAGGGAGGTAGGAAGGGTTTTCCTAGGTGTGGGTATCGAACTGAATCGGTTTGGTAACTTAGCTTTCTGGATTAACATTTACCTGTATCTACAATCGCCGTAGTCGCCTCAGCGCTGGAATTTTTCGGCTTTACCCTTCCACTCCCATCTACTGACCAGATCGACCTCTTCCATTCTGTAGTGTTGTCAGCTGGGGGCTCGCTGGTAACAACCAGCCATACATGGTTCATCGGGTCTCTCGTGGTTATCATCTCAGCCTGACGTAAATCCGGATAACAAGACGAGAGGTAGGAATAGATCCTGTCGTTTGCCTCTTGTTCGTTTCGTATAACCGGGGTGCAACCTGCGGGGATCTCCGTTGTAATCGAAGAATTACCTACTGATTCAACGGATAAGGAAAGGGCCGACCATACTTCTTTTGCCCGATCATTCAACGGCTTTATTGTGGCGTCTCGCTCCACACTCCACACCCCGTAATCATCCATCGAATAATTGGGATCAGATACAATAACCCAATCCCCTGTCTGCTGACTTTTTTGGGCTATCAACATAGAGACTGGCAATTCCGGGTGACATTTTGCTAATTGGGTCCAGAGAACAATGGATGCCTCACTCTGGGTTATTACATCGGTTGCCGCAGGTGACATTATGTTGTTATCACAGTTCCCTTTTAAATAAATGTCCCATAACTCAGCCTTGCCGTTATGAGGCACAAGCTCACCTGATGGTTTTATTAGCCAGGTGCCGAATTCCTGTGGGGAGTCCGTTGCTGGGGTGACCAGCCAATTTCCCTTAGTGGCAGTATTGACCTTGAGGTGTCCGACGTCTATTGAAATACATTTCGTGAGATAGACCCAAAGTTCTTTACCAGCTGTAGTTTCATTTGTAATAGGTGGGGTGGGAACGGGGGTCGGTTCAGCTACTGCGTTGGTACTCTCGTTACTGGAATTAGTTTCCCCCATTGCTCCGGCACTGCCGGATTCCGTTACACAATCCCATGTTCCTTCAGCTGCATTGAACACTTTCTCGCATTGGATGGCTTCCTCCTCTGACCCTCCGCAGGAGAGTAGAAGACCGGCAGCTACAGCGAATATAAGGGCCAGAATTATAGGCCGTAGGTGAGAATATTTCCTCAAATTAAACCATCGTCCTTTTCACTATTCTTATTGTAGGTACACAGTCCAATTGTACTGGAGAATTATAGACCCAGAAGAATATTTAGGTAACTGGAATTAGGGAACCAATGTAATTGCCGGGCAGGCTATTATATTCACTGTATATCCGAACAGTCTGTTGTGAATCCGTAGTTGGCACAGATCGTCTTGAATTTGATGGAAATGGTGGACGCACCACAAAGGATGCATAAATATATCTCATTAAACATACTATTTATGCCTTTATATAGCTATGGCA
>DTSF01000032.1 GCA_012965485.1 Dehalococcoidia bacterium | reverse complement strand
ATATTTTGGACACCTATAGACCTGATCAATTAGCGAACTTTATCTACAAGGATTATCCATAAGTGAGCAAAAAGATTTATAGTTTATCCGATTCCTAGAAACCGATTGATCGAATGCCTAATTATAGAAGGTGAGGAATATGCCAATAGAGAACTCCTCATTCACCTGCCTTCTTGACACCTTTTGCCACTCTCCATAAACTTTCAGAAAATCAAACTTACCTATAAAGTAATTCATGAAGGTTAATGGGAGAAACGAAGTGTCTGAATCAGTAATAACACAAGAGATGAAAGATGCGATCGGAGTTGAATCCGAACCAGTAGTTAATGATGTTGAAAAAGGAGCAATAATTAAGTTTGCCCAAGCCATAGGAGATGAGAGTCTGGTCTTCAATGATGAAGATGCCGCTCGACAAACAAAATACGGAGGTCTAATAGCCCCACCGACCTTTTTAAGGTCAATGAGACTAGGAGAGGCAAGGGTCACCGTAACTAGTCCATACCCAGCCAACTTGGATGGTGGAAGTGAATGGGAATATTTTGAACCAATAAGACCAGGTGACCGCATTACAGTTACACAATACCTTGCTGATGTGAATGAGAGGCAGGGAAGACTAGGAAATATGTTGATAATGGTTAGAGAAACTAAATATGTAAACCAATTTGGCAAAGTAGCAGCCTTGCAGCGATCTACAGGAATAAGCTATCAACCAACCGAATAGGAGTACAAAAATGGCGGAACAGATTTATTTTGAGGACGTAGAAGAAGGATCCGAAATACCTATTCTCCGAAAGGACCCCACAACCCAACAACTAGTAAAATATGCAGGTGCTTCAGGAGATTACTATCAAATCCATTATGACAAAGGATTTGCACTTAATAACAATCTACCCGATGTCATTTTGCACGGCGCACTCAAGAATGCTTTCCTTGGTCAATTAATGACAGATTTTGCTGGGCTTGGAGGTGAATTAAAGAAGTTGAGTGTTCAGTACCGAGCTATGGATGTTCCTGGAACCCCTGTATTTGGGAAAGGAACGGTGAAGAAAAAATATGTCCAAGACGGCGAAAATTTCGTGGAATGCGAGATATGGCTCGAAACTCACGAAGGCAAAACCACCACACCTGGATATGGGATAGCCACACTGCCTAACAGAGAATAACCCTTAACCCACAGAAAATGAAAATTCCCGCCTGAGGAGAAATCCCGGGCGGGAATCTTTATTAGTTAAGTGTCAAAATTCGGGGATTCTAGATAGTAAACCCATCTAAAACACTCTCGATAGATTTCATGTCCTTAATCCCAATAGTCTCTTGAATCTTTTGATCAAAGGTTGCCCGATTGGAGTCCCTATATACCAATCCCAGCGGTATGCCGTCAGCATTCAGCAATTCCTGAGCCGCCTCAATGTCTGCTGGATCATGTCCTTCGGGTATGTCATACGCCAAGGGTTTTATACCTTTGCTTTCATTACCTTTCAGTGCCTCGTAAGTGTTGTTGTACTCAGTACACGGAGATTGCACATGGACTATGGAAAACCCCTCATGATTCATAGCCTGGTTCATCAATAGCGTCATATCCTTCACTTTATTGGATATAGTAGAAGCTATAAAAGACACTCCAACCGTTAAATAAGTTCTAAGAGGGTTTAAAGCATCTTCAACTTTCCCATATGGAGTGGAACTTGTTATCACTCCTAGATCAGTTGTAGGTGAACTCTGTCCTTTCGTAAGACCATAGACTCCATTGTCCATCACCACTGCGGTCACATTTAGGTTCCGAAGAGCCTGTGGAGCTATGTGTTCCATTCCAATACCCAAAAAGTCTCCATCGCCTGCAACAACAACAACATTTAAATCTGGGTTTCCCATCTTGATTCCCATAGATATCGGTAAAGACCTTCCATGAATGCCGTGTATTCCGAATGGTTGCTCTCTTTCCAACAAATGTACCATGTTGCCTGAGCACCCAATACCAGCCACTACCACAGTATTATCTATAGGCTTTTCATTTTCGGTGGTGTATTCACTTAAGGCCACTTCGAGTGCTCTCCTCACACCGAAGTCACCACAGCCGGGACACCACTTGAAGTCGTATTCAGGGTTTTTTAATGTCATACCGGTACACCATCCTTGATGAGTTCATTAATCCTAGATACAAGTTCACGGACTTTAAAGGGTAGTCCAGTATATTGAGTGATACTTACTGCATTTATCCCCTCTGCTCTAAGCACAGACCCAAATTGGCCCAAGTAATTCAATTCAGGAACAATGACGAGATCTTTCTCTTTCAATGCATCTAGCATTTCTTCAGGCATGGGATGTATATACATTGTGTAATACCAACCCAAATCTCTATTTTCTGTTTGTAGCTTATTGTAGGCCTCCAAGGCAGGACCTTTAGAACCTCCCCATGGAACAAGCGCAATATTCGAATTTTCGTTATCTGACTCAAAAGTACCATCATTCAAAAGCTTAAGTTTGCCGAAACGTCTTTCCGTCATCTGTATATGTCGTGCTGCCAAATGAGTTGTGTCTCCCATCGCATCATGTTCGCTTCCATTAGCAACATAGCTGCCGGGCCCTCCCGGCAATGGCATAGGAGATACTTCCCATCCGTCGTATCTGAGATAGCCGTTTGTCCCTGAGTAGACTTCTCTCTTTTCAGGAGCAAGAGATTTCAGATCAGGTCTTGGAATATTCTGTCTTCTCTCAGATAGGGCCATTTCACTCAGAACAACTACCGGACCTTGATATCTTTCTGCCCAGTTAACAGACATAACTCCAGCGACAAAACATTCCTCCACGGTGCCAGGAGCTATCACCGGCATTTTCATATCTCCATGTCCAGGATATAAAGCAGTAAGCAAATCTGATTGTTCAGTTTTTGTGGGTAATCCAGTTGAAGGTCCACCTCTCTGTACGTCTATAACGACTAGAGGAATTTCCGCCATCCAAGCTAGGCCTATCCCTTCGCCCATCAAGGTGAATCCAGGGCCTGCCGTACTAGTCATCGCTTTTTTCCCAGCGTATCCGGCTCCTAGGATACTAGTGATAGATTCGATTTCAGACGAGGATTGATGTACAAATTTACCTTCCCCAACCAGATTCTGCTCCATCCAAAGGAGAATTGGGGTTGCTGGAGAAATAGGGTACCCAACAAATACATCGAGCCCAGCGTGGGCTGCGCCAATGCTAAAAGCTAGGTTACCATTCAAGAGCACTTGTTCTCCTTCTGGCTTAATAGGGTCTGATAATTCCCCTAAATTAAATCCACTCTTCTCAGCCTCCACCGACCCCAATGAGAGAGCCATATTATTAGAATCGATAATTTGCTGGTCACCAGGGCGCCCTCTTGAGTATCGTTGCCTGTTAAATTCTTCAAGTATGCTGATAGGAACATCCACCAATTGAGCCAGCGCCCCCATCACTACGAAGTTTGCAGCTCGGTTATTACCGGTCTGTTTGGCTAGTTCATCAAAATCCATTGCAAATGTTTGGTCAGAGGCATCTATTTCAAATTCCCCTGAGTTGTAAATAATCACGCCGTCATCGGCCACCTCATCCTTGTGACTTTCGTAAGCGTATTGGTTGAAAGCAACCAATACGTCCAGTTCATCACCGGAGCTAAGCACAGCACTGGTTGATATCCTAGTCTGGGTCCAAGTGGGCCCACCTTTAATCTGGGAAGGAAAGGTAGAAAAAGTCTGGACATTATATCCAGACTGTGCCATCGCCTGAGCAAGTCCTTCTGCAGATGTAACCACCCCTTGTCCACCTTCCCCAGCAAATCGGACAACAAAGTCCTGCTTCTTCAATTTACCCTCCCGAAAAACTTCTTTTCAGTGGCAGCCAATTTGCAGCTACCCAAACATATAAAATTCATTGTACCGAACTACCTCAAATCAGCCCTTAAAAACATATCTTAGTATGGTCAATATCAATAGCTATTCAAGGGCTAATATACAGCACCGTCAGAAAATATATCAACCAAGTTTTTATAGTGTCAATGTTGTGTTTGTGTTCACAATCTAAATTTAGAGGATTTAGCCTAAAATATCCTATCTAAGCCCTACGGGTCAATCTTCGACAATCATGGTAAAAGAGACTGGCCCAAGAACACCATATATCACATCAAAAACAATCATCAGGGCTATCCACCGAAAATTTTGGTCCAAATTGCCACCATTCATTATTGAATGCGTCGACTCTACGGCACCCAAAAGGATGGGCACTACTACAGGAAGAAATAGGATGGGTAACATAACCTCCTTCGCTCTCATATTCATAGATATCGTCGCAAATAACATCCCACACAATGAAATTCCCAGAAGGGCCGGTAAAGAAATCCAAAGCATGTTCAGAGGAGATAGCGTCACATTGAACAATACGATCAAAATTGGAACGAGTATTAATTCAATTACCATTAAAAACATCACATTAGATAGCACTTTACCGAAAAAAATGACATCCCTACCTACCGGCGAAGCCAGCAGACCATGGAAGGCACCACCTTCTGTTTCAGCTAGAAGCATCCTGTTAAACCCCACCATGGCACCAAACATTATAGAAACCCAAAGAATCCCCGGGACTATTAAGTTGACGGTGTTCGGGGTTGATTCAAGCGCAAAATTAAATATCACAACAACCAACAAGGAGAAGATAAAAACTGGCAGAATTACATCTTTACTTCTGATTTCAAGTAAGAAATCTTTCCTTACCATTACAAACAGGTGATAAAAGTATGTCTTAAGAGGGTTAAAAAATATCATCCACCAGCATCCCTTTTGATATGCGTTGGTTGCGAACTTTACCTCTATATGGAATTTGAGATGCATGCGTAGTCATAACTATTGACTTGCCACTCTCTAATTGATCACCAATGATTTTTTTATTGTGTGCAAATAATTTCAAAGAATCTTGATCTAAACCTGATTCCGGTTCGTCAAACAATAATATTTTAGGGGAATGAAGAAGCGCCCTGGCAATTGCCACTCTTTTGATGTAACCATGCGAAAGAGTGGCAATCTTACTACCTAGTCGGTTTGAGAGTCCGATGAGTGCTGCTTTCTCCAAAATCGTACTATCCAAGTTATCTATGGAATTCAAGCGACCAAAAAATTCTAAATTTTCTTTCACTGTAAGTTGCGAATATAGAAAGGGCTGATGAGCGACAAAAGCCAAATCAGACCTAACCCTATGAGGATTTGACCGTAGGTCTTGCCCCAGTATTTTGACCATGCCGTAATCGCATGAGACTAGAGAGGCTATGATTGACAACAATGTGGTTTTTCCAGAACCATTGATACCTCTAATAACCACTACTTCACCAGGTTCTACGGAGAGACACAGTTTATGAAGAACACGGTTCCTACCGTAAGACTTTGTTATATTTTCTACTTCTAAAAGTGCGTCCATGCAATTTTTCGCATAACAGAGTATTTATATAAAATATCCGTTTAATATGGCATTCCGTTGTTACAATTAAAAGATTAACAGACGAATATGATAATGGAGAGTAATTATGCACTCGATGGAAGAATTGCAAACCGCCTACG
>DTSF01000031.1 GCA_012965485.1 Dehalococcoidia bacterium | reverse complement strand
ACTCCTCAGTGTTTTCTCAGTTTGTATTTTATATTAGGGTATTGATATAAATTTACATTCAATAGTCTTTTATTAAATAGTTCTTGCAGACACAGTTATGATCTTAAATATTTTGAAATCTACCAGGCCACGCCAATGGATAAAAAATCTAATGGTATTTCTGCCGTTGTTGTTCTCAGCTAATGAGTCATGGGCTTTTGATGATATCCAATCTTTCTATGGACTTTTGCTAAGCGCAGCTGTGGGTTTCGTTGCTTTTGTGTTTGCCAGTTCGTCCGTTTACCTTTTTAACGATGTTCTGGATAGAGATAAAGATATTTACCACCCGGAAAAAAGATTGAGGCCTATCGCTTCAAAATTAGTGTCTCTCAGAATAGCATTACTGTTTTCTCTTTTGTTTTCGTCCATAGCAGTCATAATTTGTGTTGTCTTGTTGTATGGCACCGTGATTTATATTTGTGCCTACCTTGTTCTAATGGCCATATATTCCCTTTTTTTGCGGGGCACCATTGTTGTTGACATACTATCTATTTCCGCCGGGTTCGTATTACGGGTCTTAGTAGGTGCTATTGCAATAAATGTTCCCGTTTCCATCTGGCTTTACACTTGCATGGGGTTAGGAGCGATGTTCATAGCATTGTCAAAAAGGTATGCTGAATTCCTCGCTCGAGAAAAGGACAGCTCTTTGACTAGGAAATCATTACCGATATATTCCAAATTAATTTTGGAACGTGCAACTTATGTTTTTCTGATTGGAACTATTTTTGCCTATGGTTTCTATACTGTGAACGCTAACAATTTACCATCGAACAAGTTGATGGTTTTGACGGTTCCTTTTGTGGCTTTTGGTATGCTCAGGTACCAGGTTTTGGTGAATCAAAGAGGCTTTGGGGAGCGGCCAGAGGAAATAATAACAAAAGATTTTATTTTGAGAATATGTGTTTTGACATGGCTTTTATTGGTGCTGATCTTATTAACCATATTTAGATGATACTTATTTCTGGTCTAACGACAAATTGTCTAGCCAACTTGCTAGGTCGTTGTGTGTGTCATCTCGTTTTAGAGCCTGGTGAATTGATGCCTTCAAAAGACCGATGGGAATACCCACGTCAAAATGTTTATCTTTAAATAAATACCCTTTACATCCTACGTGTGGTATTAAGGCCCCAATAGCATCTGTGAGTTGTATTTCACCTAAAGCCCCTTGGTTTGAGTGTTCTATTGCTTGAAAGATTTCAGGAGGTAGAATGTATCTTCCAACAATGGCCAAATCTGATGGAGCTTTCGGTAAAGAAGGTTTTTCAACCACACCAGTGATATCGCGGATTTCGCCTGTCTGATCATTTGTAGAAACAATACCTAGATTGGGGACGGACTCGGCAGCCACTTTCTTTATGGCTAATACAACCTCATTTCCATCGGCATGGATAGCACACATTTTTTTTAGGGTTGAATTATTTCCCAGAATCAAATCATCAGGAAGCAAAACAGCAAATGAGTTTTTCCCGACCATTTTCTTTGCCATTAGGACAGCGTGGCCTAGTCCTAGAGGAGCTTCTTGAATAACAAAATCCATTTCCACCATATTTGAAATTTCTTCTACCCTATTTAGTAATTCAATATCACCCTTATTTTTTAGGGCATCGATGACTACATCATGGCGACTAAAGTAGTTTTTTATTATGTCCTTTTGATTTTCAGATATCACAAATATAATTTCTGTTATACCTGAGTTGAGGGCCTCTGCCACACAGTAGTGAAGTGGAGGTTGATCCAAGATAGGGATCATCACTTTTGGAATCGATAATGTAGCAGGTAAGAACCGAGTTCCTAGACCTGCGACTGGGATTACGGCTTTTTCTATATTCATAAAGAAGGCCTTTTCAATAATAATTAACTTGCCAATGTCGAGATATCTTTACCTTTGTAGATCGATTTTAATATGGGATCACTAAAACTCATGCCAGCAAAGAAAACAAGGAATAGGATACCCGTTACTATCAGAATGTTAGGAGCATTGTATATATCAGCTAGGTATCCGTATCCTAAATTTGTGAATGCCATAACTCCTCCAGCATGAAGTATGTACAAACTCGTAACTCGCCCTCTTAGCCTGTCCGGAGTAACAAGTTGAACATAGGTTGCCGTTAACGCCATGAAAACAGATTCAGTTGCCCCCATTATTAGCGTGGAAGCGAATGCCATTGATATATCGAAGGAGAATCCAAGAAATAAAGGGGAGATCCCACTTGCGATACCCATTGTCAGCAATATCAAACCTTTTCGCCGATCATTTCTGACCCCGGCTAATAAAAAAGTTCCTGCTGCCGAACCGATCCCGAATGACACTACGAGAACGGCCAACATAGTTTCATCAACTGATGCTAGACGGTTTTTTGTAAAGCCGGGTAGGATAGAATCGAAAGACATCGCAAGAGCACAGTGGAAAGCCACAAGTATTATTAAAATGGCAACTACTCTACGGGCGTAGACGTAATTAATGCCTTCCCAGATTCCCTTAAAGAGATTTGTTTGGTTTGAAATTTCACCGGTAGAGTTGCGTTTGACTTTCAAAATCAGGTAAATAGAAGCAATCCCAAAAATAATACTACCTATCAAAAACTCTGAAGTACCAAAAGTAATGGTCTGTGATACCCCCGAAATTATCAAAACCGACATTCCTATTACTCTTGAACCATGTCTGGTAGCCGAGTTAAGTGTGATTGCGTTAAGGAGATCTTCTCTCGGCACCAAATTTGTTATTAAAGAAACGATGGAAGCTTCTTGAGTAGTTCGACAACTCCCTGCAATAAAAGCAAGAGCACATAGGTGCCACAACTCAAGCCATCCTAACAGTGACAGGGCGGCGGCACAGGCGATAGTGCCTACTCCCAGGATTTGAGTGTAGATTGTGAGTTTTTTTCTCTCGATTCTGTCAGCTAAAAATCCCCCGAACGGGGAGGCAACTAAAAAAGGAATCATGGAGGCAAAAGTGAACCATCCAACCATTGCACTCTGATTGGATCGTTCTAGCACAAACCATTGGCTGGCGATGAGGAAGGTCCATGCGCTTGCTCCCCCTAAGGCGCTGGCCCCCCAAGCATATGCATAATCTTTGTGCCGCAAGGCGGCGAGATGAGGTATGTTTCGCAAGAATTACTCCTGAAAAATTCTCATCATGGCTGAGGAAATAACTTCCAAATCAGGTGATGAAACTATGGTTTATTGTTGGTGGAGATAGGGGGACTCGAACCCCCAACCTCGGCATTGCGAACGCCGCGCTCTCCCGTTTGAGCTATATCCCCTTTTTAGTACAAGTAACTAAATCGTACCAACGTGACTATTTTGGTGTCAATCACCTTTGGAAGAGTCAGTAATCAACCAGAAAAATTCGGCAATTTCGGTTTCCACAAACTTAATTGGCATGCTGTTATAATTTTGCCAAATTTAAAGTCTACATCGGCGATTGGGCCAGCGCTTTGAAGGGGTGTTGTAATGCCTTACGAAGAACTCAACAAAGAATCTTTGCTTTGGATGTATGAGACGATGGTGACGATTCGCCGTTTCGAGGAACAATCCAGGAGAGAAGCTGATGCAGGAAAATTGCGAGGTATGCACTCGTCGATAGGGCAAGAAGCAGTCCCGACAGGCATATGTGCTCATCTGAATGAAAAAGATTACGTCCTTGGCACCCACAGGAGCCACCACCATTGTATAGCCAAGGGTCTTGATATTAATGAAATGATGGCTGAACTGCTAGGCAAGTCTACAGGCACGGGGAAAGGGAAAGGCGGCACCATGCATATAGCAGACATAGATAAGGGCATGCTAGGTGCCAATGGTGTTGTGGGTTCAAATATTCCTGTGGCGACAGGAGTGGCATTGACAGCAAAGGTGAAAGGAACAGATCAGGTTAGCGTTGTTTTTTTTGGAGATGGTGCTTCAAGCCAGGGAGTTTTACATGAATCTATGAATCTCGCGGCCATTTGGAAATTACCGGTTATTTTCGTATGTGAAAATAATCGTTACGCTGAAGCAACACCATTTGAATATTCGGTAGCAGGTGGCTCAGTTGCCAACCGGGCTGATGGGTATGGGATTCCGGGGGTGACGGTAGATGGTCAGTCAGCTTTGGATGTTTATGAGGTGGGTAAGGAGGCGGTGTCAAGAGCTCGTTTGGGTGAAGGTCCCACATTGATCGAGGCTCAGACGTACAGATATCAAGGGCATTTCGGTGCCGACGATCCCCTTGGGTATAGGAGTAAGGAAGAGCAGGAATATTACATGTCACGCGACTGTATTCTTATGCTACAGAAACATATCTTGGATGGCGCTTATGCTGATGAAACCCAGCTTGAGGCGATAGATAAGAAATGTATAGAAGCGGTTAACACAGCCACGGAGTTTGCTAATAACAGTCCATTTCCAGATTCTGAGGAATTGACTACAGACGTATACGTGGCCTATTAGGTCAAATAGGAGATAAATTAAATGACACAGGCACAATCGGTGAGGCAAATAAGTTTCATACAAGCCATCAATGAGGCTCTAAGGCAAGAAATGAATAGAGACCCAGATGTGATTGTAATGGGAGAGGATATTGCGGGGGGAGGAGAGCGGGAAGATTTCCAAGATGCTTGGGGTGGACCGATGAGATTAACCAAAGGATTGGTAAATGATTTTGGTCGGTTGAGAGTGAGAGATACCCCAATATCTGAGGCGGGATTTGTTGGAGCGGGAGTAGGAGCTGCTGCTTCAGGCCTGAGACCGGTGGTTGATTTAATGTACGTAAGTTTCTACGGTGTGTGCGCTGATCAGATCACTAATAATGCCGCTAAAATGCATTATATGTTTGGTGGGAAAGTTAAGATTCCATTAACAATAATGACCGGAATAGGGGCTGGCACGAATTCAGCCGCTCAGCATTCTGAAACCATCTATTCTATATTCACTCATTTTCCAGGTCTTAAATGTGTGGTGCCTTCAAATCCCTACAATGCTAAAGGCCTTATGGCCGCAGCAATTAGGGATGACGACCCGGTAATCGTGTTCAATAATCGACAACTTATGGGATTTAGATTTGAAGATCATGTTCCAGAGGAATCCTATACTATCGAGATCGGTAAATCAGAAATTAAAACCCAAGGGGAAGATATAACCCTGTTGGGTATTGGTTACACTACACGTGTGTGTATGGAAGCGGCGGGTCTGTTGGAAGAGCGGGGTTATTCAGTTGAAGTATTAGATTTACTATCTCTTTCTCCTATGGATGAAGATGCGATACTTTCCTCAGTACAAAAGACTAAGAAAATCGTTATCGTAGATGAAGATTACCCAAGATGTAGTATTGCTACCGATATATCTGCCTTAGTGGCTGAAGAAGCTTTTGATTATTTGGATGCTCCACCAAAGAGGGTAACGCCCCCCCATACTCAAGTTCCTTACAGTCGACCCTTGGAAGCTTTATTCGTACCTACCAAAGAGAAGGTGCTAGCTGCTGCATTGGAACTACTGGAATAGGAGGCTAGATTCGATATGGCAATTCCGATAGTTATGCCCAGGTTGGGTGACTTCATGACAGAAGGCATTGTT
>DTSF01000030.1 GCA_012965485.1 Dehalococcoidia bacterium | reverse complement strand
GACAACCTCTCTACTGCCAGCGATTTCACCTTTCATACCATCAAGTTCTACCATAAATATTCGTTGCCACTCACCTAATGGCATCTCTCCGTCGATCACGGGTACTGTTTCGCTAGAACCGAGTACTAGATGCTGGCAATGGGAATGACCATTGGGGCATTCATTCTCATGCATGTGTACTGTCCTCACGTCGAAATCGTTATGCCTATAAGAAGCATCTTTTGAAGAAATACTTTCCAACATTACTTTGAAATCTTCGAGCAAAAGCGGCTCATTCTCCTGTATGACAATGGCTGAGGTAGTGTGACGTGAGAATACAAGAAGCATGCCACTGGAAATCCCAGAATCTTTTAGAAATCCATTCACTTCATCTGTTATATCAATAAATTCAGGCGACGCACTAGAGGGTACTTTCAAATAATAAGTAAAGGTTTTCATCGTGGCGTGCGAAACGCTCATATATCAACCCACCTTGCAGGGTATCGATTCAAATTCATTATTCCAGTTGGAGAAACTATTATAATAGATATCGGGAAACTTCACTCATAGTCAGATTCTATTCTAAAAGCTTCTATCTACAAGAAAAGATACCAGTTCTTGAAATTCCTCCCTGGAGTTTTTACTGAACCCTATGTTTTGTATATCTTTACTGACATCTAATGCATAATTTTCGACCAGCCCCTGGCAATAGTACCTGGCTTTAGCAGCATCTAAAATATCCAAAACGCGGTCTACATGATGATCTTGTATGGATTCCATGGAGTACAGTTCAGATATCTCTTCTTGATACGATTGGGGTTGGGATTCCCGAGCATGAATGATAGGAAGAGTGTTTTTCTTTCTGCGTATGTCGGAACCAACGGGCTTCCCAGTAGATGTAGTGTCACCCCAAGTGCCCAAAATATCATCTCTGATTTGAAACATAAACCCTAGCTTAACGCCGATTTCCCGAAAAGTATCTGCAACTCTTCCCCCCCTTGACCCAATAATAGCTCCTATGTGAACTGACGATCTGAGTAGTGCTCCTGTTTTATGTGAAATCATTTTCATATACTGATCCACACTTATGCTATTTCCGCCCTCAAAAGATATATCCATGTATTGACCTTCGATCATTTCCATACAAGCCTCTGATACGATTGATGACGAAGCAGATAGCAGTTTTGGATCGTCTGACGGCATAGTAGACATAGATTTATCAGCCAGCACCCTCATCACATTTCCAGCAACTAAGGCTTTCGGGATACCCCATACATTCCAAAGAGTAGGACGATGGTGCCTTATCTCATCAGAATCTTGTATTTCGTCGTGTATCAGAGAAAAATTATGCATCAACTCAAGTGATACCGCTGCTGGGATCGCTTTTTCTATGTCGCCTCCTAAGGCATCACAAGTAAAAAGGCACAAAGAGGGCCGTATGCCTTTACCTTTTTTTGTCTCGAGGGGTACACCATTGGCGTCCGACCAACCCATGCAATATCTCAACATGTCATACAAAAAGATGGATCGGTCCGAAATTGCATCTTTTAACGCAAGGTCCAAAACATCTTTATACCTACTAAGAACTAAAGGGAGCTCTGGTTTCAAATGAACGCCATCAGGCAATTTTTTTCTCTCAGATTATTAATTTTTACCAACCGATCCACATTGTATTGGTTTCCCCAGACAAGCATAAAGGAGCATCCAATATTAATAGCTCATTACAAAGGAGTAGTTTAGCGAATTTAATACCCAGAAATTATCGAATATGGCCATTGGTTTGTGCGTTTTTTCAGTTGCTAGTGAAAAGAGCTGTGTGCTATATTTTCGCATGGAATTGTAGCGATCAAGTGGGGATTCTTTAATGTATCGCAACTACGACCAATCCTCAGAGATAACGGTGTGAATAATGGCTGACGAATATTTCAGACAATACGGTGTTATCGCCATATTTGCCGCATTCGCTGTTGCAGTTCCCACTAGCATGCTTCTAATTGGCTGGGCTCTATCCCTACTAAAAGTGAGACCCAAGAACCCATCATTTGTGAAAAATAGCATATACGAATGTGGATTTGAGACCATTACCGAACGATGGAGCCAATTTAATTTTCGATATTACAGCATAGCCTTGCTTTTCGTAATCTTTGATGTTGAAGTGGTTTTCTTATTCCCATGGGCAGCATCCTTTGGGACCATGTCCCAGGAATTTGGTTTATTTGTTCTCGGAGAGATGGCAGTTTTCATAGGCATACTGGTGTTAGGCTGGATCTATGCATGGAAAAAAGGTTCACTTGAGTGGAGTTGAATGTATATATGGTAAACACGAACAATCCAAAACAACCTTCAATAATTCCTTTACACGATACGACTTGGGATTTAGATAGAGAGGAAGGCAGTTATGTCAATGAGCTTAAAGCCAGTCATACGGAACCTCTGTCTGAGCCTCTGGTGGAAGTTCCTGACGATTTAGACCGAAATGTGGCAGTAACCTCAGTTGATGCATTGGTAAATTGGGGCCGCAGATCTGCCGTTTGGCCTCTATCTTTTGGCCTTGCATGTTGCGCTTTTGAAATGATGGCAAGTGCCATGTCTAGATTTGATCTTTCTCGGTTCGGCATGGAAGTGTTCCGCCCATCTCCACGACAAGCAGACCTTATGATCATTGCAGGTACTGTAACATGGAAAATGGCTCCAGCGATTGAAAGAGTTTACGAACAGATGGCGGACCCTAAATGGGTTATTTCTATGGGGGTGTGCGCTACCAGCGGGGGGCCATATTATGGTTCATATAGCGTTGTACCCGGAGTAAATCATATTATCCCTGTCGACGTTTACGTGCCAGGGTGCCCTCCCCGGCCTGATGCCCTTCTATATGGGATTATGCAGCTACACGAAAAAATCAAACGTTATTCTGTAAAAAATAGAGGGTGATCTTGACTAAGATTATCAGCGGAGACGAAATTTTAAAATCCATAGAAAGTTCACTCACTAACACGGTGGTTGCTTCAGATGAAACTGCTATTTGGGTTTCTCCAGAAAACATCCATGAGGTATGTAAAACCCTTAAAGATCCTGATGGATTGGACTATTCTTTCCTCACCGCTATAAGCGCAGTTGATTACATTGAATACTTTGAAATTGTCTATCATCTGACATCTCTCAGAAACAATTGCTCCTGCATAATCAAAGTAAAGTGCAGTGGTAGGGAAAACCCTGCGGTAGAGTCAGTGTCCGATATTTGGAAGGCGGCTGACTTACAGGAAAGAGAAATATGGGATCTAATGGGAATCAAATTTGAGGGTCATCCAAACCTAAAGAGGATATTGCTTTGGGAAGGCTTCGACGGTCATCCTCTTCGAAAGGACTTCATAGGCTGATTTTATGGCGGCCATCAGAACAGAACCAGTAACTATAAATCTAGGCCCTCAGCACCCTAGTACACATGGAGTGTTCAGGTTGCGTGTTACTTTTGATGGCGAAGAAATAGTGGATCTAGAACCAGTATTTGGTTACCTTCACCGGGGAACCGAAAAATTGGCAGAATCCAGGAATTATGTCCAAATAGTTACTCTGACAGATCGAATGGACTACGTAGCAAGTATGTCAAACAACTTGGCATACGTGAGAACTGTGGAAAAATTATCCGATATTAAGGTCCCAGAAAGAGCTCAATATATACGGGTCATAAGTGTCGAACTACAAAGAATCGCCAGCCATCTTATGGCCACCGGTTTCCTTTTAAACGACCTAGGAGCCCTTGCAACCCCGCTAGTCTATTGCTTCCGAGAAAGAGAAAGAATTCTAGATCTGTTCGAAATGTTGTGCGGCGCAAGGATCACTTTAAGCTACATGAGACCAGGTGGGGTTTTCCAAGATGCTCCTGAAGAATTTTGGGATTCATTAAACACCTTGATATCAGATTTCCCAAATTATCTTGATGAATTGGAAAGCCTAATATCAACCAACGAAATCGTGCTGGCGAGAACGATAGGGGTAGGATTGCTGTCCGATACCCAAGCAATAGATTCAGGAGTAACAGGTCCCATACTAAGGGCCTCAAGTGTCAAATGGGATTTAAGAAAAGCCAACCCTTATGAAATATATGACAGAGTGAATTTTGACATACCGATTGGAAATTCTGGAGACACATACGACCGGTATTATGTTCGTCTTCAGGAAATGCGAGAAAGCCTAAAAATTATTTCACAATGCATCGAGCAAATAGAGCCTGGAGCCGTGAGAACAAAGACCCCATTCGTCATTAGACCGCCGATTGGCGAAACATATTCTTCAGTTGAGGGACCGAAGGGTGAACTTGGCTTCTATATGGTAAGCGACGGGGGAATTTCTCCTTACCGGTGTAAAGTAAGAGCGCCATCCTTCATTAATTTGACACCACTAAGAGATATGATCACCGGTTGGAAGATGGGAGACCTGATAATAATTTTAGGGTCCATTGATATCGTTATGGGCGAGGTGGACAGGTAATGAATCTCCCACCGGCTTTTTTCGTTAGTTTTCATAGTCTTAGGAGTTTCTTTACCGATTTAATTGAATTGGTCGGATTTGGAGAATCTTTCGAATGGTTAGCGACTCTATTAGCCGGAATATCGATCTCGTTTCTGATAATTAACGTGATGGTCCTGGCAACCGCTTTTTATACTTGGTTCGAACGAAGGATGATAGGACGGTTTCAAGTTAGACGCGGTCCAAACAGAAATGGACCTTTCGGACTATTACAACCATTCGCGGATGTCCTGAAATTGATGATGAAAGAAGACACCATACCAGATGAAGCAGACAAACCCGTCTTCACTTTAGCTCCTTTAGCACTATTGGCCCCCACATTAATGATCATGATCGTGATCCCATTTGGAACTTTCGTCAATGACCAAGCTTTTTTAAGCAACCTTAACATCGGGATTCTCTTTATCATTGGCGTGACCTCAGTTAACTCAATCGCTATATTCATGGCTGGATGGGGGTCCCGCAACAAATATGCCATTTTAGGTTCAATGCGGGGAGCAGCGATGCTAATAAGTTATGAGATACCGATGGCACTCGGTATTACCAGTGTACTTATACTCTCAGGATCTTTAGCAATGACCGAGATAGTGAAAAGCCAATCTGTCTGGTTTATTTTAGTAATGCCCATGGGTTTTTTTGTATTCATGGCAGCGTCCATGGCAGAAATGAGCCGTACTCCCTTTGATCAAATTGAAGCCGAATCGGAATTGGGCTCCGGATATAACACTGAATACAGCGGTATAAAATTTGCTGTTTTGTTTCTGGCGGAATTTATGGCCCCAATAGTCACTGCCGCGGTAGTGACGACTTTGTTCTTAGGTGGTTCTCAAGGGTTCGACTTTTTACCTGGCGGTATATGGTTCGCTATCAAAATGTTTGTCGTAATATTCATCCTTCTATGGTTTAGATCTACCTGGCCCAGACTACGAATAGATCAAATAATGGGTTTTGCCTGGAAAACATTGTTCGGACTGGGATTGTTTAATATTTTTTTGGTCGCGGTGGAATTCATACTCGCCGACCAATTTGGAGAGGTAGTAAGGACTAGGGGGCCAGAAGGAGGAATTATATCTACATCGTTGACCACAGAGTACATGCTGATTATGGCCGCAGTTAATTGGATTATAACGATAGC
>DTSF01000029.1 GCA_012965485.1 Dehalococcoidia bacterium | reverse complement strand
CTCGGAGGCAAATCAGGCTCAGGAAAATACCTATAATCTGCAGCGTATTCTTTGGTACGTTGGCTCACGGTCGTACCTCTATCGTCTGACCACCCTCGGGTCTCTTGTTCAATATTTTGGTCTTCATCTAACAATTTTCGCTGCCTAGTCTCCTCATATTTCAAAGCCCTAAATACGGATCTGAAACTGTTGACATTTTTAATTTCCACTTTGGAACCCAGTTCCTTTGAACCAAGAGGTCTCACACTAATGTTGGCGTCGCATCTAAAGCTGCCCTCCTCCATATTCGCGGTGCTTGTCTCCACGAACCTTATTATTGAATGTAGGTTAGTTAAATATTCGTTCGCCTCTTCAGGGCTATTCATATCTGGTTCACTTACAATTTCCATCAAAGGAACCCCTGCTCTGTTAATATCAAGTAGGCTGTATGGTTCTCCATAGGGTTCTTTTCGGTGTACCAGTTTAGCCACATCTTCTTCTAAATGTACTCGGGTTATTCGAATGTATTTTTTCCCGGTATGTGGACTCTTTATAGACAGTCTTCCATTAAGGGCTATCGGAATATCAAACTGAGATATTTGGTATCCCTTCATAAGGTCAGGATACGGGTAATTTTTGCGGTCAAATTTTGTTTCTGGCGAAATCTCACATTCCAAAGCCAAGCCAGTTTTAATTACTAGATCAACCGCTTTCTTGTTTACCACAGGCAAGACTCCAGGCATACCCATGCAAACAGGGCAGACTCGAGTATTTGGTTCTGAATCTTGGTAATCGGAACCGCAAGGGCAGAACATTTTGCTCAAGGTTAGAAGTTGAGAATGTACCTCCAGACCAATTACCGTTTCATACTTGTCGGCCATAAATTTTGTATACCAGCCCCTAACTAGACGTATGCTTATTTTACAACGTAACTGAAATTCTTAGAAAGGCATTAATATTAAATCTAATGTGATGTTACACCTCAGGAGCTAGGTACGTTAAACACATTGAATTTTGTATATTGTACTGGGGAAAGTTGTACTTTTAATCCAGAGAAGAGAGTTGTGTGTATTTTGTGCTTACATCGAATAATCTCTTCGCGAGGGGTTTTGACCCAGAATATTGTTTCGTCGCCTCTGAAATCTTTTCGTACCACTATGTTTTTGCCGGCTGGTGTTGGCTCCATAGAAAGATCTGTTTGTCTTATCGCTACCTCGACTTGATCTCCATCGGAAAATGATTCAGGCATTCTCATAGGCAACGGGCCGATGCTTGTGTTGACAGATCCACCAGAGACGGAGCCTTTTATAAAATCACAACTCCCACTCATCACGGCGGACTCTTTACTATTAGGCCAGAAATATATTTGATCGGGAGGTCCGACTTGCTGGATGGCTCCATCCACCATAATCGCTACCCGATCTGAAATAGAAAAAGCCTCTGAAATGGAAGAAAGCTTCTGAAATTGACGTCATTCGTTCTCATGTCGAATACACTTTTTAATAGTGATACGATTGGTTGTCC
>DTSF01000028.1 GCA_012965485.1 Dehalococcoidia bacterium | reverse complement strand
CCTTTGAAACCATTACGTCTTGAAGTGCCGATATAGCTTCGGATTTATTCTGGCAAATATATACACCTTTTCCTGCCGCCAACCCGTCCGCCTTTAAAACTGTAGGGAAGGAGTTCAGGCTTTCCAAATAGGAATGAGCTTTTTCAGGATCCTGAAAAACCTTATGTGAGGCGGTTGGGATATCCCATTTTCCCATAACATCCTTTGCAAAAGACTTACTGGATTCCAACCTAGCGGCAGAAGCTGTTGGTCCAAAAATAGGGAGTCCTGCCTCCACAAAAACATCCGCTATGCCCAAAGCCAAGGGACCTTCCGGTCCAACTATAGTTAAATCAATTTCTCTCACCAAGGCAAAATTCTTCAATGCCTCAATGTCTGTGTCAGAAATTGCTACATTAGTGCCAAATGATTTGGTCCCGGCATTTCCAGGTGCTATGAAGAGCTTTTCTAGTTTGGGACTCTGATTAATTTTCCAGGCAATGGCATGCTCCCTGCCACCGCTACCCACAAGCAGTATTTTCAAGCTAGATTACCTTCCAAATGATATTTTTATGTTTGAGTTTTTTTCAACCCACAGAAGTTTATGGCATTTTCACTAAACACTTTCTGGGCTTCAATTTCCCCTAAAACATCGAGTACAGTGTAAAAATCTTAATCAGAATATACTCTGTCTGCTCGAGTGGGGGGCAAATCAATCCCAAACATCAACGCATTCGGACTTACTTTATGTATTTTCCTTATCGTCTCCTCCACATTAAGATCTACTCGCCCAAAACCAGCAGCTTTAATAGCCAACCCATCCCGAATAAGATTTAGAAGTATTTCAAGATTGGAATCAGATATACCTAAGCGGTCGATACACACTTTAGGCAAGGCAGTAATTTTATGCTCCAAATAAGAGAGTGATCCGGCCCCTCAATATAACTCTACATGCCACCCTACTAGATCATATATCCTCGTAGCCATAGAGACCAAATGTTCAGCTCCAGCAGAACCTCCCCTGTTTAAATTGAATCTTATCTCTCCTCTGACCCCATGGTCGTTTAAATTCAGTATTTCTTCATCACTTACAGTTGCAGGAAGCTGGGTTACACCCACAAACCCCGATCCAAGCTCTTCAAGGCCGCGAGCAAATATGTTTGGTCAAATCCTTGAAATGAGCCGGATACTACTGCCCCTCCTTTTAAAGTGTAACCATAAACCCGTTCATAATAATCTTTAATACTGAATTCATCTGGAAGATATCCGTTGTTGGATTCAAGAGGATAACCTTTGCTGATGATATGAAAATGGCAATCGAAAATGGACAGTTTTGTTGTTTTGTTCATTCCCATCCCGGAGATCGCTTTTCAATGAATGCCCCAATACCCTCTTTAGCATCTTCCTTGAGGATATTTTTTACCATTACCTTAGAAGTATATTCATAGGCTGCAGATATATCTAATTCAGACTGAGCATAAAAAGCACCTTTACCCATAGATACTGTCATAGATGATTTACTAGCAATTTTGTTAGCTAAAAACATAGTCTCTCTAGTTAATTTTTCAGCTTGAAAATAATTATTTATTAAGCCAATCTCTTTTGCTTTTTTTGCATTAATCATGTCTCCAGTTAAAAGCATTTCCATTGCACTTTTTTTATTAACATTTCGAGATAATGCAACCATCGGTGTTGAGCAAAATAAGCCTATATTTACGCCGGGTGTAGCAAATTTTACTGAATCTGCAGCTGTAGCAAGATCACAACTAGCGACTAACTGACAACCTGCTGCTGTTGCTGTCCCTGCCACCTCAGCAATCACTGGTTTAGGGCAACTAACAATTAATTGCATCAATGATGAACATGTATCAAATAAACTTCTGAAATATGCCTCTCCAAAATCTTTTTGATTTCTAGCTGCAGTTATTTCTTTCAAGTCATGGCCAGCACTAAATACAGAACCAATTGAAGCAATAATGACAACCCTAATAGATTTGGTGGAAGTAGCTTTTGTTAGCTCTTCAATTAAATTATTCATCATAGCTTCTGATAAAGCATTTCGATTCTTTTGATCGTTCATGGTAAGACGCAATACGCCTTCATCGGTTTGTTCGCTGTGTAATATATTATTAAGATCGTCTTCCATAATCACTCTATTAAAAGTTAATTTTCATTAGTAGTCCAATATGGTTTTGCTAGTTCTATTTTAGGGCATCGATCCATAACAACTTTTAGCCCTGCTTTTTCAGCAAGATTTGCAGCTTCTTCATTGATAATATCTAGTTGAGTCCATAATACTTTGGCGCCAATTTTTATGGCTTCTTCAGTAACTCTTATAACTGCATCATTTGAACGAAAAACATCTACCATATCTACAGGTTCATCGATGGAATTCAAGTCGCGATAAAAATACCGACCCAAAATATTTTTCCCTACCTCATTAGGGTTAACTGGTATCACCTTATAACCATGATCTATTAACGTTTTTATAACTTTATAGCTGTCGCGTTGAGATTTTAAACTAGCCCCTACAACTGCAATAGACTTAACTTCAGTCAGTATATCTCTTAAATATTCATCGGAATAATTATCAACCATTCTTTCCTTCAATTCATTCCCACTCAATAGTTACGTAATTTAAAACCTTTTTTATATGGGTTTCAGAGGACATTTGATTTATTCTTTATGAGGAGCAACTAAATACTTTTCACCAGTAGCTTGTTTTGCATAGGCTTTAATAGTTTCCGGCTGAAGCATTTCTTCAAAAGATATCTCCTGAGTGTAGTGACTAGCAAAAGTGGTTTTAATTTCTTTAACTACTCGCTCACGCATCTGTTGAAATCTTTCCATGCCAAATTTCCCTATCATTGGAGTTAAAAGCCATCCTCCAAGTCCCCACTGCATACCAAATGATCTGTTCAGGATTGTAGGTGATTGATCTAGTCCGCCGTAGATATAAACTTGTTTATAGGTATCGGAACCATATCGACTATATTCTTTAGCAATTTTGTTCGCAGCTATTTCCATTGCTGAGAGTATTTGTCCTGCAAGCCTTCCTTCATTTCCTCCCCCTGTCGCATCAAACCCTAGAGTAGCACCAGTTGCTTCTAGAGCATCAACCAAGCTCTCCATGAAGCCAGGCTCGCTAGTGTTACATATATGCTTTGCACCAAGGTTTTTAAGAAGTTCCACTTGTTCAGATTTTCTAACGATATTTACAAGAGGAACGGAGTCATCTTTACATATTTTTACAAGCATTTGTCCCAGATTTGAGGCAGCAGCTGTATGTACTAAGGCGCTGTGGTTTTCTAGGTTCATAGTTTCAATGAAGCCTAAAGCAGTTAATGGATTTACAAATGAAGAAGCGGCTTCAGAAGAAGTTGTGTTGTCATCCATCACCAAACAGTTGGTTGCTGGAACACATCTGTAATGGGAATACATAGCTCCGCCAGCGACGCCAACAGTTTTTCCTATAAGTTCTTTTGCATTAGCGCCGGCATCTTCAATCACTCCACCACCTTCATTGCCTACTTTCATAGATTGATCCATTCTTGGAGTCATTGCTTTCATCAGACCTTCGTGGATTTTCATTTTTGCTACCGTATCATCACCTGAACCTGAAACACTCAAACTATCAAGATCGGCTGCAAAACTTATAAGAAGTCCTAAATCCGATGGATTAATAGGAGAAGCTTCTACTTTGATCAAAACTTCATTTTCTGAAGGCGTTGGTTTTTCTACGGTAGCAATAGAGATTTCTATATCCCCTTCACTGGTTACAGTTGATCTTATTTCTTTTGAAGTTTGCTCTGACATTCTTATTTTTCCTTTTCACTCCTTCAGCACATCTTTTATTATTTACTTCATATAGTGAGAATTGATACGAATTATTTCAACGTTGAAGACCAATAGAATCAATAATTCAGAGGTCTGTTCCTATTCCCACTCAATGGTGCCGGGAGGTTTGCTGGTTATATCGAAAACTACTCTGTTCACATCAGGAACTTCGTTTGAAATACGACTAGAGATAGTAGCCAAAACGTCATAAGGAAGCCGGGCCCAGTCGGCAGTCATTGCATCGTCACTTTTCACTGCTCTTATAGCAATCACATGACCGTACGTTCTGAAATCGCCTGTAACACCTACCGACCTGGATCCCGTAAGCACTGCAAAAGTTTGCCATAGTTCGTTGTACAGACCATTTGATTTTATCTCATCCATCACGATCCAATCAGCAGCCCTCAAAATTTCCAACTTCTCTGATGTCACCTCTCCCATAATTCGAATGGCCAATCCCGGACCTGGAAAAGGTTGCCTGAAGACCATCTCTTCCGGCAGCCCTAATTCCAAGCCAACCTGTCGCACTTCGTCTTTGAATAAGTATCTTAGCGGCTCTACAAGCTCCATTTTCATGTGCTCAGGAAGCCCACCAACATTGTGATGCGTTTTAATGGTCGCGGAAACGGAGTTGTCATTTGTTTTACTCTCAATCACGTCCGGATATAGGGTTCCCTGAGTCAAAAAATCAACTGTGCCTAATTTTGAGGCTTCTTCGTCAAAAACATTAATGAACTTTTCACCTATTATCTTTCTCTTCTTTTCGGGGTCTATTACAGCGGCTAGACCGGCAAGAAACCTTTCTGTCGATTCACTATAAATAAAGTTGATATCCATATACTTCTCAAAGGTTTCCCGGACACGGTCCGGCTCACCTCTTCTCATCAAGCCATTATTTACAAATATGCAAGTTAACTGGTCTCCGACCGCTTTATGAACCAAAGTTGCAGCTACTGCGGAATCCACCCCTCCTGAAAGGGCACATATCACTTTACCCTTCCCAACTTGCTCTCTGATCCTGTTAACCGAATCTAATACAAAATTGCCAGGAGTCCATGTCTGCCTCATATTGCAGGTTTTTGTCAGGAAATTTTCGATAATATTTGAACCTTGCGGAGTGTGAACAACCTCTGGATGAAATTGTATTCCCAGAATACCTTTGTCGTTGCCAACTACAGCAATTGGAGAATTATCTGTATGGGCCATTGATACAAATCCAGGAGGCAATTCAGTAACCTGATCAGCATGGCTCATCCAGACAGGCAATGATTGAGGTAACCCAGTAAACAAAGATTCATTTGGTTTGTTTTGATGCAATACGGCATGCCCGTATTCTTTCTTAGTTGAGGCTGCCACTTTACCACCCAATTGATGAACCAAAACTTGCATCCCGTAGCAAATTCCCAAAATCGGTAATCCCGATTCAAAGACCCATAAGGGGGCTAGGGGAGACGTCTCATCATAAACACTAGCAGGTCCTCCTGAGAGTATGATCCCTTTTGGGTTTAAACCCTCGACAGCGCCCCATTCAGTGTTATAGGAAATGATTTCACAATAAACACTACTTTCCCTGACTCTTCTAGCAATCAAGCGGCTATATTGGGATCCAAAATCTACAATTAAAATGGATTCCCTCTGAGGTGATATTTCACTTTCAGAGGCCAGTCCATATCCTGCTTTCTCTTGAGATATTTCAAGATAAGCTGAAACTTCAAGATCGTCACTAGAAGTTATACGACGAGTACTATCTAATCCTTGATCTTCGTTCATAATTGTGTCCTAACCCCCTATGTTATACTCGCCCAAAGTCAGCTCACAGGTGCAGCCATAACCAC
>DTSF01000027.1 GCA_012965485.1 Dehalococcoidia bacterium | reverse complement strand
GCTTCGACGGTGGTCTCGTATACTGCTACGATATCGCACCCATCAATTTCTATTCCAGGCATTCCATACCCTTCAGCCCTCGCAGCGACATTATCCACAGCCATTTGCTTAGATAACGGAACAGATATGGCATATCCATTATTTTCGCAAAAAAATATAATGGGAAGCTTGTGAATGGCAGCAAAATTCATTGCTTCGTGGCAATCACCGGCGCTGGAAGCCCCGTCCCCAAAATACGCCACTATGACCCTGTCTTCCTTCTTCATCTTTGCAGTTAATGCTGCTCCAACGGCTTGCGGTATGTGTGTTGCTATGACATTTGAGAGATTGATTACGCCATATTCAGGATGGGCACCATGAGTTGGGAACTGCCTTGCTCCGCTCAATGGCTCTCCTTCCTTCGCAACAAAACCTTTAATTAATTCGGCTGGGGTTAATCCGAGCGTGAGCAGCACGGCAAGATCCCGATAGTAAATGTAACATTGGTCATATCCTTTCCGGAGGGCTGCCACTGACCCTATTTGGCCTGCCTCATGTCCTTGTGAAGAAGCCATGACGGTTGCCTTCCCTTGGCGATTTAGCATCCAAATCCGCTCATCAAGAGTTCGACAAAGAACCATCTCTTTGTACATCTCCAGAAGCAACTCGTCCTGAATTTTCAAGTTTGTTTTCAATGGTTTGATCTCATCCAATTTTTTTGCCTATAGCCTTGATACGAGAATGTCCAAATTCTTAATGGGATTATATTGCGGATATTAGAGGGAGGTCAAAATCATTTGAAAGAAGGTAGATGAATGGTAAAGTCTAGTTAGAAGATCTAAATCTATATCCAACGTTCCAGATAGTTTCAATGTAAGGGTTTTCTGAATTATTCTCTATTTTGCTTCTTAGTCTTCTTATATGCACATCCACTGTTCTGGTTCCACCAAAATAATCATAGCCCCATATTTGGTTCAAGAGCGTTGCCCGGTTATATACCCTGCCAGGGTTTGATGCCAAAAGTAGTAGCAACTCATATTCCTTAAACCTCAGATTAACTCTGCTATTGTTTATCAGAACCTCATAATTGGAGGGGCTGATTGTAAGGTCTCCTCTATTTATCAGATCTTCTTCCGAGGGTTTAATGGTTGCTCTTTTTACAGAAAATATTGACCGCATAATTAATTCTTCCTCAAGAAATGGGGCAACAATAAAATCTGTGATTATCATATCGGTATCAAGTGACATTAGGTCATCAGGTGAAATTATTGCCAATGTTGGAAGATTTTTTCCTTTGCATAATTCCAATACCTTAGATATTTGTGCTTTGTTGAGAAGACCTAAATCCATAATTATTAGAGGACTGCCCTTTGCAGTGTCAACTTGAACGATGAAAGTTTCCGATTCATCGGAGTTAGACACAAATATCGGGGTAACCATGTCTTCGGCAAGAAGCTGGCAAATGTCTTCTCTGGTTAATTCGTTAGATTTGTTGTGGGCTATATTCATTTTCCCTGAGCCTGAAGGCGTATTTCACCGACATCAAATTATTCATTTATACAAATATACAAAAAAGATAATAGATTTTGAAACCCTGTTTAAAATTAGCGCACTATCCCAAGGTTGTAGATTATAGCAAACGTGAAATTTTGTGCAGATATTGAACCTTGAATCTTTGCTCCAATGTAGGAGTGTCATGTACTATTGAAAGCCCTAATGTGTAAAAAAAAGCGGTACAATTTAGAAATCATCCAAGTGTAAGAGAATATGGAGAACATTAGATGAATATGCGTTCCATGAGAAGCATGTTTATATATCTTTTAATAGCTGTCGGCGTAATGGCCATACTTCTGACGGTTTTTAAGGAGCCATTTGGAGGGTCCTCAGAAATACCGATTAGTAGAGTTATATCTCTGGCATCTGACAATAAATTAGAGTCGATTGAGATAAGTGGGGATAGCTTAACTGCTGTTGGATCTGATGGTAGCCAGTACACTTCGAGAAAGGAATCGGGCTCGAGTATTATGGAACAGTTAGAAGCAGCCGGAGTTAGTAGCGGGCCAGGGGGTGTGGACGTATCTGTTCGGGGAACTGGTGGTATTGGGAGCTTTTTCGGAATACTAATTAATTTCCTACCCCTTATTTTTTTCGGGGCTATATTACTCTTCATGATGAAGCAGGCACAGGGTAGCACCAGCCAAACATTTAATTTTGGTAAATCAAAAGCTAGGGTTTTTGATAGCGACAATCCTACTGTAAGTTTTTCTGATGTTGCTGGGGTCGACGAGGCTAAGGAAGAGTTACAGGAAGTTGTGGAGTTTTTGAAATTCCCAGAGCGGTTTTTAGCTTTGGGTGCCAAAATTCCTAGAGGCGTTTTGTTGATGGGCCCACCTGGTGTTGGTAAAACCCTTTTGGCTCGTGCTGTAGCTGGTGAAGCGGGGGTTCCTTTTTTTTCTATAAGTGGTTCCGAGTTTGTTGAAATGTTTGTTGGTGTGGGGGCATCGCGAGTCAGAGATTTATTTGAACAGGCAAAAAAACACACTCCCTGTATTGTGTTTGTTGACGAAATTGATGCTGTCGGTAGGCATAGAGGTGCGGGGCTTGGGGGAGGACATGATGAAAGAGAACAGACGTTGAACCAGATACTGGTTGAAATGGACGGTTTCGACAATGAAACCAATGTTATTGTGCTGGCCTCTACAAACCGACCAGATATTCTTGACCCAGCTTTGTTGAGGCCGGGGCGTTTTGATAGAAGAGTAACTTTGGATTGTCCGGATCTGAAGGGTAGGGAAGAAATATTGAACGTCCATTCAAAAGGTAAGCCGATTTCTGAAGATACCGATATGACGGCAATAGCCAAGCAGACCACAGGGTTTAGTGGGGCTGACCTGATGAACCTACTAAACGAATCAGCTATCTTGGCTGCGAGGCGGGATAAAAAGACAATAACGTACGATGAGATGGCAGAATCCATAGATCGTGTAATAGCTGGCCCAGAGAGAAAGAACAAAGTAGTCAGTGATAGAGAAAAGAGGATGGTGGCTTTCCATGAAGCAGGGCATGCTCTGGTGGCCCATCTGCTTCCAAATGCGGACCCTCCCTATAAAGTGACTATAGTGGCCCGAGGTCAAACTGGGGGGCACACTCGATTTGTCCCAGAGGAAGAAACTCAACTCGTAACCCAAAATCAATTGGAGGCTAGGCTAGCGTCGGCGCTTGGAGGTAGAGCAGCTGAAGAATTGGTATTTTTTGAGGTAACCACAGGAGCAGGCAACGATTTGGAGCAAGCCACAAATATTGCAAGGGGTATGATTACAAGGTTGGGTATGAGTAAGAAATTGGGTCCCAGAACTTTCGGTAAACGCGAAGAACTGGTGTTTTTGGGAAGAGAAATTTCAGAGCAAAGGGACTATGGTGACACAGTAGCTCAGACTATTGATGAAGAAGTGCATGGATTGATACAGCGTGCCTATGAAATTGCCAGAAATTTAATTAACACTAACATGGGTAAATTAACCGCATTGGCATCTCATTTAATAGAGCACGAAGCTATAGAAGGGGATGAACTTAAGGAGCTTTTGGACGAGGCTCCGGCAGTGGCTTCGAATTAACAGATAGTTAGAATTACTAATTCCTGAATCCAATTTCTGGTAGAACAATTTTTAGCGCGTCCATGGCGCCTTTTATGTCTGATTCTGTGGTTTGCCCCATATGACCAATTCTGAAAATCTTCCCGCTGAGAGAAGCCTGACCACCTGCTAGAACCACTTTGTGCTCATCCCTCATTTTAGAGACAAGTTTAGACCCGTCTACCCCTTCAGGTACTTCCACCGCAGTGCAAGTATTGGAGGCTATCTCATTACTGTGTGGGAATATATTTAGGTTCAATTCTGCAATGCAGTCTCTTGTGTATTGACCAATCGATGCGTGTCTTTCAAAGACGGATCCCATGCCCTCCGTAATAATTTGGTCGAGAGCTAAATCAAGAGCGAACATACATGAAATTGATGGCGTGAAAGGAGGCTGACCTATCTCGTAGTATCGTTTGTACTCGGCCATATCTAAATAGAATTTGGGCATAGTCGATCGTGAATGTGCTTCCCATGCCTTTTCACTAAAACTAATAAACGCTAGCCCTGGCGGAAGCATCCAACCTTTTTGAGAAGCGGTTGCAACTACATCGAGATCCCAGAGGTCTGTTTCAAGTGGTAGGGAGCAAACACTGCTTATTCCATCTACCAAAATCAATTTATCGTATTCTTTTTTAACCACGGCCGAAATGGCTTGCAGGTTATTTGTAACTCCAGTGGAAGTTTCGTTGTGGGTGACCATTACAGCTTTCACGTCAGGATTGGCGTTAAGACAATTGCGTAGGACATCTAAGTCGACATCCGAACCGAATGGGAATTCTAGACTCACTAAATCTATACCATATCGTTCAGATATAACTCCGAATCTATTGCCGAAAATCCCGACAGTTGCGTTGATAGCTTTGTCCCCTGGGGACAAAGTGTTTACCACGGCCGCTTCCATTGCTGATGTTCCGGAGCCAGTTATTATGTAGACATCATTCTTTGTAGAGAAAACCGTTTTTAATCTTTCTGTAGTTCTGTATAAAATTTCCTTAAATTCAGGACCCCGGTGGTTTATCATTGGGGTTCCCATAGACTCCAATATATCGTCGTTTACAGGAATTGGACCGGGGATTCTGAGATTAACCAATTTCTTCCTCCGCACCAGCTATTGATGCTGAAATTACATATGGAAAACAAGCTTGAGAATTTTATCACAGCAACGGGTCAACTTGAACAATAGATAAAGTTAATATCTATTTTATATTAGCCTCACATACCTTCTCCGACCTGCCCGAAGAATTCCTTTTTCAAGTTGGCCTACTGGTTGGTTTTGCGTTATTTGAATTTCATTGATCCTGACGGCACCTTGTTCTATAAGGCGTCGGGCTTCTCCAGAACTGGACGTTAGCCCACTGCTGACAAGAACATTACTCAGCTTAATGCCGACAGCAGCATCACCCGAAGGAATGACGTACTCTGGCAGGTCATCTGGGGCCTGGCCTTCTTGAACCGTTTTCTCAAAAAAATCCCTAGACAAACTCGCAGATTTTGCATCGTGAAAGTCGGTTACCAACTTGTATGCCACATTTTTTTTCAGTTCGATCGGATTAACGGATTGGCTTTCCAAAGAATTCCTGATTTCAGTAATTTCCTTTGTAGGAGTGTCAGTAAGCCAGTCGAAATAAGGCAATATCAATGAGTCGGGAATCGACATGACTTTACCAAAAATTTCTTGCGGCGCCTCATCTATGCCAATGTAGTTTCCTAGGCTTTTACTCATTTTCTGGACACCGTCTGTTCCTGGAAGCAAAGGCATTATGAAACATTGTTGGGCTTTCATACCTCTCATTTGTTGCAATTCTCTTCCCACCAGCAAATTAAATTTCTGATCCGTTCCACCAAATTCAACATCTGATTCGATGGCTACAGAGTCATATCCCTGAAGCAATGGGTACAACAGTTCTGTTATAGATATTGGCTGGTTTTCTCCGAATCTTTTTGCAAAATCTTCCCTAGCCAGTATCTGGGCTACCGTAAATTTACTGGTTAGTTCTATCACGTTAGTTAGAGTAAAAGGTCCAAACCATTCACTTTGCC
>DTSF01000026.1 GCA_012965485.1 Dehalococcoidia bacterium | reverse complement strand
GCGAAGATATCGGGGGCGGTGGAAAGCGGTGAAATAACCCAGGAAGAGGCTGATGAAAAGTTGGCCGGCTTAGAGGAACGTAAAGAAAAGGGATGGAGACCACATGCTAAAAAAGGCCAGCACCACAAAAAGCCTTTTATGGACATTGAAGAAATAAAAGCGAAGATATCAGCGGCTGTGGAGAGCGGTGAACTGTCAGCAGTAGAAGGCGAGAGTAAGCTTCTATATATCGACGGGAAATCTAAAAAAGCGACCTACTATTAAATAGGTGCCCAATGACTTCATCGGTATTGATAGCAGACGATGACACGGCAATTTGCGAGGCCCTCGAAAGGAGCTTAAGGTTCGAGGGCTTCAAGGTACGTTCAGCTTTTAACGGTGAGATAGCCATTGAGGAGATAGAAAGAGATCTTCCTGACATCCTCATACTTGATATAAATATGCCGGAGGTAGACGGTATTCAGGTTACTAAGTACCTCAGGAGCCTGGATATAGATATACCCATTTGTATTTTATCTGCGAGGGATGAAGTCACAGACAGGGTTGCTGGATTGGAGGCAGGGGCAGACGACTATGTTGTTAAGCCGTTTTCATTTGAGGAATTGCTCGCGAGAATTCGGGCATTGCTAAGAAGACGCTCGGTGGATGATGCCAAAGTTGTTTCTGTGGGTGAACTTAATGTCGATCCTATGCGTAGGGCCGCCTTCTATGACGGACAACTTTTGGACTTAACCAAGAAAGAATTCGATCTGATTCATGTTTTAGCTAACAATCCAAGTTTTGTAATGAGTAGGGAACAGCTGTTAAACAAAGTATGGGGCTATGATTTTGATGTAGATACAAATGTTGTAGATGTGTTCATCGGATATCTTAGAAAGAAGTTGGAAGCCGACGGTAAGAAGAGAATCATCCAGACGGTTAGGGGAGTGGGGTTCGTACTAAATAAGTGAGCTTTAGATTTTTAATAACTTCACTCGTTTTCTTTGTTGTCACGTTAATTGTGATTTTATCAGGTACGGTCATAAATCAACTCACAGAAGAAGATCTTCGTAAACAAATAGATGCTAGGTTGAGCTGGCAAGTACAGGCTGTGTCATCGGAAGGAACACTTTCGACCATCTTGAATTTGAGGAGATTTGTCCAGCGTCAGATTGGAACCAGTCCGTCTCTTGATAATTTGTTTGATGTCCAAATCCCCACACGAATATTTTTGAACAATGAATTATTCATTTATACAGACGGGTTTCCTCAAATAGTCACGACAGCAAGTAACGGATATTCGAATGTTTCGCTGGAAGGCCAGGAATGGCGGGTCTTGATAAAAACTCTACAAATTCCTAGAGGGCGCGGGGCTACTACTTCCGATCAGATGAGTATCCAGGTGGCTATGTCCAGAGATTTTATAAGTACCACGATGCAGGATTTTAGAAAGAGATTCATTTCAGTCGGCGTTGTATCTGTTCTATTATCAGCACTAGTAACCTGGTTGCTATGCGGGGCTCTTCTGAGACCCTTAA
>DTSF01000025.1 GCA_012965485.1 Dehalococcoidia bacterium | reverse complement strand
TCACTCAGGTCAGTTCCAAAGATCTCAATAGGATCGGGGCCATGTTAAATGCTTGGAATCTCAAACCCTCAGGTACTGAGGGATATAGAACGGCTGAGGTGACCGTTGGTGGTGTAAATACAAACGGAATTAGCTCCCAAACAATGGAAGTCAAAAAGTATCCCGGACTCTATTTTGTTGGGGAAGTACTAGATGTCACAGGTCAATTAGGTGGCTTTAATTTCCAATGGGCATGGGCGTCAGGCTATGTGGCTGGCCTTTTTGCTTAATTTCACCTATAAATCTGATTTACAGTTTTTGGTATTGAACATAGAATAGACCTCTTCCATACAGCGAAAAATGATGAATTTATGCAGGGATTCCCGCGGATTTGTTTTCAAAATATAAGCTACTCCTTGGAAAGATAAGCATTCCCAACGATAGTCACCGTGCCGTCTTCTTTTTCCATCCAAACTCTAACCTCAGTGCTTCCTTCCGATGAGTCCGATTCATCGGCAATTACACCTCTTGCGGTGACTCTATCTCCAGGCCAAACAATATTTGTAAATTTCACGTCTAGCTTACCGCCGTTATACCACCTCTCACCGAAAGTTCTGTCGAGCATATCCCCTATATATGAGATAGTCATTTTACCTCCGACCACTACTTCCTCGAATCCTAGTTCTTCAGAGGCTCTTTTGTCCGTATGGTAATTCTTATTTCCATGGAAAAAGGTTCCACACATTTCAAGGTTTATTTCACTCGATACAGGTTCGAGAAGTTCTCCCTTCGGTACATCAAATTTTCGGACCCCTTCTTTTTCAGAAGGTTTTCTCAGAGCCACCTTTCCAGATTTCTGGTCTAGCAAATAACTTTGATGGTGACGCATTGCACCCAGTAATTCTTTCTTCTCGTTGAATATTTCAGATTCCTGCAGGACTATTGTCCTATTTCTCCATTCGTAAATATCCAACACCTTAGAGCTTACGTTTAATCTTTCCTCTGTTGGCAGAGGTCCGTGGAAATCAACTTCTTGACGCATCCAGAGGTTCCCAAAATTATTTCTAAAGCTGGCCCCAGAAATGGACTCAGTATCAATGATAACCATAGATGGGGTTACGAGTTCATCTTCTGACCCAATGTTTTCGTAAACAGATCGATCTACCTTTAAACCTTCGAAGTAATCGTTCACGGTTTTCTTAGATATTTCGAACAACCGTGGCTCTAATTCCTTTCCAACAAATGCTTCATCCGAATGGTGTTTTCCTAAAGTCATATGTGTTCCTCCTTTTCAAGTATAGGATCTAATATTGTCTCTGCTGCCTTGAACGTCCTCCCATGCTTCCGTACGAAACATCAGGGTCAATGACTACATCTAAAAGGGCCGGTTTGCCTGACGCAAATGCTCTTTCCAGGGCCGGTTTTATTTCGTTGGGCTCAGTTACCCTTTCAGAATGCCCTCCCATACCTTCCATTATGAACCAGGTGATGGAATCTCTCGATGATTCTAGCTACCAATCCAAAGGCACGGCCTGGGT
>DTSF01000024.1 GCA_012965485.1 Dehalococcoidia bacterium | reverse complement strand
TCATGGGACACTATAGAGGCTGTATCTAATTTAGATTAATAAAAATATTAAAGAAGTAAATCTATGAAAGGTCTGATATTAAAAGAACCCGGTCAGAGTCCGGATATACGGGTTCTTGATCTTCCTGAACCAACTTTGACCCCTAATGGAGTCATTATAAAAGTTGCTGCTGCTGGGCTTTGTCATCATGACATATCTGTGATGGATGGCACTCTAAGAAGAGGCACCAAGGTTGATGTCATATTAGGTCATGAAATATCTGGCACAGTGGTCGATATTGGTAGTGAAATCAGGGAATTTCGTTTAGGAGATCAGGTAGTGACTACCCTTACTGCATCATGTGGAGTATGCGAAAGCTGTGCTAGTGGGGATGATTATATGTGTGAATTTGGGCTTGGGTATGGTCATGGTATTGATGGGGGATTCGCTGAGTACATCCTAGTTCAAGAAAAAAACTTGGTAAACCTGGGCGATTTGGATTTGGTTCAAAGTGCGCTCTTATCCTGTCCTGTTGGTGTTTGTATAAAAGCTCTTATTGATAGAGGTTCTTTGGGAATGGATGATTCATGTGTAGTTTTTGGGTCTGGGGGCGGGTTAGGTATTCATGCCCTTCAGGTGGCACAAACTTATACATCTAATGTTATCAGCTTCACGTCCTCTCCAAGCAAACTGGAAGAGATTGGTAAGTATGAAGCGTCCCCAACATTTTTACTTGATGGATCCTTAGATCCCACTGATTTAGTAATGGCTCTCACTGAAGATAAAGGAGCTGACGTCATTTTTAATTCTGTTGGGTCAAAATTTTTGAAAAGTTCAGTCAGTTCTTTAAGCCATGGTGGTAGGGTTTTGATGATGGGTGAATTATCAGGAGGAAATGGCTCACTTAACACCTCCGATTTGTTGTTTAAAAACGGAAGTGTTATTGGTTCTACGGGAGCTGGCAAGCCGCATATACAATCTGCGGTAAATATGGTCAGGAATGGGAATGTGGTTCCTGTGGTAGGGGGGATGTTCCCTTTGCATGATATAAAGGAGGCTTTTCATCTCATGAAAAATAAAGCTAGCGTTGGTAGATTGGTCTTAATTCCGTAAAAGACCTAAGAGGTCAGGAGGATATCAATTTTCCTATTGTTTTTTGGTCCCAGGAAACTAATACTTGAGTGGCAATTGCTATAGAACTGTAAGTCCCTGCAATTACTCCTATGATTAAGACATACAAAAATTCCCGTATAGTGGTTCCACCAAATAGTAAAAGGGCCAATAGGGTGACCAATAGCGTGAAACTTGTATTGAGTGATCTGCCCATCGTTTCTGATATGCTGAGATTTACCACTTCCGGGAAAGGCCTATTGGTATAGGTCAATACATTTTCTCTGATTCTGTCAAACACTACGATGGTGTCATTGACGCTGTATCCTATTACTGTAAGGAGAGCTATTAGGAACATAGTGTTTACTTCTGTACCTAGGAAATATCCTAATATTGCAAAAATACCTACCACGATTAATGTGTCGTGCAGCAAAGCAACAATCGCTGCTAGCCCATACCTAATAGGCCGAGGGACTTTCCTGAATGCCCACCAAACATAGAAAAATATGCCTAGCGTCGCGGCTAAAACTGCCCAGCAGGCACTGATTACTGTTTCTTGTGCAACTACAGCTGAAACCAGATCAAAACTAAGCACGGTATTAGTTTGCTCAGGCGAAAATTGATTATTTAGGTTGGCTACTAAGATATCTTTTTTTGTTTCATCAAGCGTTTTGGTGCGTAAGAAAAAAAGATCGTATCTTTCTTCGTCAATAGTTGAATTACCCAAATTTTGGACCGTAGATTCGGGATATCCAATAGCTTGCAACTTTTCCCTAATAGCTTTTTGATTGGCCCCGGAACCTTCCGGGAATTGTATTGTAAGACTAGACCCGCCAGTGAAATCAATGCCTGGATTAAGCCCTGGAGCTAAAATCAAAAAGACTATGCCAGGCAGTATGATTAACAATGATATTAGAAAAAACCATGGCCTTCGTTCTGAAAAATTCAATTATGATCTCCTAGCAAATGTTCAATTCTGGACATTGTCTTCAATTTCTCCACCACCAGTAGGGATAAACAAACGCACATTTTTAGAAACTGGTGTTAGTGCTACCACTCTCATTAAGGTTCTACTTACTGTAATAGCAGTAAACATGCTAACTGCAACCCCAACTGATAAGGTTATGGCGAAGCCTTGAACAATGGTCGCACCTAATTGTTCCGAAAACCAGTACAAAATTGCACAGGTAATCAATGTAGACACGTTTCCGTCTCTTATCGCGGGCCAAGCCCTATTAAATCCTATGTTTATTGAGGACAGCATCGTGCGTCCCGCTCTCAATTCATCTTTCATCCTTTCAAAAATTAATATGTTCGCGTCAACAGCCATCCCCATGGACAGGATTGCAGCCGCCACTCCTGCCAGGGTTAAGGTAATTGGCAACATTTTGAATATTGTTAAAACTATCATTGCGTAAATCATTAGCGACAATGATGCTATTAAGCCCGGTACCCTGTAATACAGAACCATAAAAAATAGCACTAGGGACAGACCCGCTATACCCGCTATGACACTTTTCCTCAAAGAATCAGCTCCCAGCATGGCATCAACATCTCTTTCCTGAATCAATTGGATAGGTACAGGCAAACGACCTGATTCCAGTAACAGAGCTAAGTCTTTAACCCTTTCCAACGTGAAATCTCCGCCCTGTATTATTGCTGTACCTGCCGTGATTGGAGAATTCACTACAGGGGAGATCAATTCTTTTCCATCGAGGATTATAGCTATCTGGTCTCTGACCCCAGAAGATTGCTGTTTGGCGTAGATTTCCGTCGTGAGCTCTCCAAACGCTTTCGTTCCTCTATCATTAAATTCAATGTTTACTATCGGAGCGCCAGAGGCTTGATGCTGGCTAGGGTAGGCGTTTTCCAAATCGTCGCCTGAAAGTCCTATATCCTCATCAATATACCCTTCACTTATTTCAAAGGAGATGGTGGGAGTCGTTCCAATTTTTGCATTTGCATCTTCTACACTTATGGCACCTTTTGAACCATCATCTGATGACGGCAAAGCGATAATAAACTTATTCACAACCACTTCAGATTCGCCCCGCATTTCGGTCCAAACGGGGTATATATTTAATCCGAGAGTGTTGTACCTAAGTTGTTCTTGGCCTTCGATATTGATGCCAAGCCTTGCTGGAGGGATTAGCGTACCTGTCTGTGCCATCGACATAGACAGGTTAGCTGATGTAATAAGTGTTTGGAATACCTTGCTAAATTTCTCAAACCCCTCTGCGGTAAACTCCACTACCAGAGCTTCTGCTGTTTCAATGGGGTCTGAAGAAACCTCGCTATTTCGTTCCTCCTCAGTAACGAAGGTTCCGTCAGATTGTACTTCCTCTGCCTTGACAGAAACAATGTCATCGTCTGTGATATTTTCAACTGCCTTTGGTGGAACGTCGGTAGTCCTATGCTTAAACTCCAGTCTGGCTGTTTCTCCAATTAATGCTTTTGCTCTACCAGGATCTCTTATTCCAGGTAACTGTATAAGTAATCTGTCCTCCCCCAGTATCTGGATAATCGGTTCACCGAGACCAGAGGCATTTACTCTGCGTTCAATAGTGCGTGAAAGGGATTGCATTTGATCTTCGGTGACCCCTCCCGGCACTCCAGTTTCAGGGTTGATAGCCTGGTATATGAGATGACTCCCACCTTGTAAATCCAGACCAAGGGTGAGCCCTAGCAAATCATCAGAACCTCGTTCGAAATTATTTAAGCTCACCTTTTGAACACCCAAAATTGTTCCGCAAATTGCTGTAATTATCACAATTGTTATAAGTACCCGAGCATTCCTACGCAATATATTCTCCAGAATTGATTCGATGCCTTATTAGTTCTAGTGCTTCTTTCTTATTAGAAACTAACCCTTCCAAACGAGCCCCTTCGACATCCTCAATTAAGGTGCCAATGAAAGGCCCAGGGTTAAGACACAACCCAACCATTATATCGTGTCCTGATAAAAGCTTGGCTTGATTTACATCTCTTTTATAGGAAGATTCACTTTTCGCTATGATATTTATTCTCCTGCAGTGATCAATCCATTCAGTCTGAGTTAAATTAGGTCCCTTTGCGGCTATATAATCAGCTAGATTTAAATAAAGTATGTCTATGGAAGCCCCTGAGGTGTCATTGTAGTATTTACGTATGGCTTTAGGGGTTGGGTCTTGGCCTTGATTGGATATTTGACTTGGTCTTAAATGGTTTGATATTTGGTTGGCTACCAGTTCAATTCCTGAATTACTAAATTTTAATCGTCGTAGTATCGAATGGGCTATTTCCGCACCCAATTTATCGTGTCCTAAAAATCGTGTTTTACCATCAGGGTCTACAGTCTTTGTTTTTGGTTTTCCCACGTCATGTAAAAGACAGGCAAGTTTCAAGAAAGTGAATCTACTGTGGCTGTCAGAATAATTTTGTTCAAAATAAATTTGGTGGGCATCGGTGATTGAAATGTAATTTGGTGTGAATTTCGGGTAAGGGCCAGCATTGATTTTTTTACCAGTCACTATATTTTCCGCTTGCCCTGCTGTTTGCACCATATGTTCTAGAACTTTCCAATGATGATTGGGGGTTTGTAAAGTCTCTCTAGAGGCTTCCAGTTCTGGAATGATATTGGTTAAAATACCTAACTCATCCATTTTTGTTATATTTCGGACAGATTTCTGCAAAGAAAGAAATTTTAAAAATTCGTCTTTGATGCGTTCTGAGGATACTTTGGAAATAAGAAAACTGCTTTTCCTAATTTGAGTTTCTGTAAACTCATCAATGTTCAAATTATATTGAGCTGTTAGCCTGGCACCTCGTAAAAGCCTTAAAGGATCCTCTTTGAATACTTGGTCGCTTGTCATTCTCAACGAACTATTGAGAAGGTCTTCAATACCTCTATGCTCATCGATGATTTTCGATATTTCAAATTGTGGAATACCAAAATTGGAATCGACATGATTTACATCTAATGCTAGTGAATTAATAGTGAAATCGCGCTTTGCAATATCAGAGGATATACCATTTTGAGCCGAGGCTATATCGATTTGTATTTCGTTTCCTAAAACATTTGCAAGCACTCTGCAGATATCTCTGGATGTATCTAGCTGAAAACTTTTGCCATTCATAATACTGGCTACTTTTTTGGCTACATCTAAAGCGCTAGCAACCACGACTATATCTACATCTGGATTGGTTGTGCCAAGAATTGAATCCCTCAATACACCCCCAACTAAATAAGATTTCACAGGGATTTGGCTTATTGCTTCAGCAATGTGACTGACTTGTGAAGGCAATCTATAATAACCGGCTGTTGGGGTTTTCATCGTAGGTGGTCTAATCTATTTGGTTAGAAGCTGGGCTTTCCGCAGTCCCGACACTCTGTTCATCGAACTCTTCGTCCTCTTGGGTGACGCTATACAACTGTTGATGTTCTGCTAGGTGGTCTGTATATAAAATGCCATTGAGGTGATCTATCTCATGTTCAAGAACTTGTGATAGTAGATTTTCCGCTTCAAATTTAACTATTTGGTCCGTATGGTCCAAACCCTGAAATTTTATCCACATTGAACGGTTGACGATACCTCTATAACCAGGAAGGCTCAGGCACCCTTCTTCCACTTCCCTTGAACCCGATGTTTTTATTATCTCTGGATTGAAATATATTCTTGACCCTTCTTCT
>DTSF01000023.1 GCA_012965485.1 Dehalococcoidia bacterium | reverse complement strand
GCGTGAAGTGGAAGTGGAAGTGATCAAAGAGGTAATCAAAGAAGTTCCTGGTGAAACTAAGACTGTAACGGTCACAAAGGAAATTCAGATTTCAGTTCCTGTGGCAGCAGATTTACCAGCGGCAAGCAACCCTACGGGGAAGCTCACAGTCGCAGTGCCTTTGGTACCCCCTTTAGTTCAACTGCAATCTTTAGATGCAAGGGGAACTGTGGGCGGGTTCGGCATTGATTGGAACGTATTTGAGGGAATAGTGAGGTCACAATGGGCCCCACCCCCAACAGTTCCATCACAGTCCACCTACGTACCAGAGATTGCGTCTAGTTGGGAAATTGCTAGCGACCAAAGCAGTATCACATTCACTATTAGAGACGGAATTCCCTGGCATGATGATAAAGGCGATTTCGGTAATGTGACCGCGGAAGATGTCGTATGGACTTTCAATGATTCCTTCAAAGAAGGTTCCACCGGAAACCCAGGTGAGCAGCTTACTCCGGGCCACAAAGTAGGCTGGGAAGTCGTCGGCGGCAAGGCACAAATGAATGTAGCTGAAGGTGGATTTGACCCGCTATGGGGTATGCTGCATGGAGGAATCGGATGGGGGGCAACTTACGGAATCACCAGTAAGAAAGCATATGACGGAATGGGCGAAGACAAATTCCTCACGGATGCTGTTGGAACAGGACCATACGTAGTTGATGCATGGGACGGTCACGATCAAATGACAGCGAGGGCATCAGCCGGCCACTGGAGAATGACCCCAAGAGTGGAAACTCTGCAAGTTATAGAAATGCCTGAACAAGGCACAAGAGAAGCCGCCATGTTAACTGGCGAGGTAGAAGTAGCTCAGATGCCCGGTAAGGCTCTTCCAAACCTTGTTAAAGATACTGGTGGAAAGGTCATTACCTTAGGTAAGCCGACTCCTAATACCATTTACTGGTCAGGAAATTATTGGGGAGAGACTTGCGCGGATTGTGCTAACACAGATGTGCAGGCAAACCTGGAAACTGACTGGCCGGGAGGCTACAAAGGGCTTCAAAATGGCTACCCTTGGATTGGCGACCCAAAAGATGCAACTTCTATGGAGAATGCTCGATTGGTTCGCTGGGCCCTTTCGATGGCTGTAGACAGACAAAAAATAGTTGACACGATCCTTGGTGGATTCGGTGAAACTGCCTATGTTGCAAGTAACATCACACCAGACAGGCCTGAATTCAAGGAAGAATGGAGGGTTCCCTATGATATTGCTGGTGCAAAACAGAACCTTATAGACGCTGGATACCCAGAGGGGTTTGAGATCACTCTTTGGTCTGCCTGTAACCTTCCTGCAATTTGGGACTGTGAAATAGCAGATGCAATCGGTGAAATGTGGATAAGTAATCTAGGCTTAGATGTCACCGTTGACCATGCAGACTATGCAGTCCGAAGGCCTGAATCGGTCAATAAAGAGATGAACACCCCATGGTTACACGGGATTGCCTGGCTACCAGGACAATCAATAGCTAACTTCTACTGTGCGCATCCAGGCCACCTTGGTGGGGTAACCTTGCCGGACGACATTTGCGCAATTGGTAAGCAAAACGACGTGGAACCAGACATGAATAAGAGACTAACCAACAATGCTGTCATGACTGAATATATGTCACACTGGCAAACTCAGTCAGCATTTGCTACGGTGGGTAACTACTTCATTTACTCCCCAAGAATTGTTGAATGGCGCCCATATATGACTGGATACTTTAATAGCCCTGAAACTATAGTACTGTCAGATTAACCTGCCAGTCTGGGACGAGTAGGAAACTAAGGAGCGCCCGCACCCTTCCGGTGCGGGCGCTTCCTCTTTTTAGGAAAAAGATTTGGGAAGATTCATAACTAGAAGGCTGATCTCATTGGTTGTTGTGGTCTTAGCGATCACACTGGTGGTTTTCATGTTGTCCAGAGCAACTGGTGACCCTCGATATCTTTATATGTCTTCCTATACCCGCATGACCGCCGAAGTATGGGAAGCGCAGGGAAGGGCAATGGGTCTGGACAAACCGCTAATTGTCCAATATTTGCTTTGGTTGAAAAACGCCGCCCAGGGGGACTTTGGTGACTCTGTTCATTTCAGACGTAATTCACTAGATTTGATATTACAATTCCTACCTGCAACGCTGCAATTATCAGGTATTTCTTTCTTATGCGCATTACTTATAGGAATTCCACTGGGCATATTGTCTGCTGTTAAAAGAACCACCGTATGGGATTATTTGGGACGAAGTTTTGCTCTCCTTGGCCAGGCCGCACCTCCTTTCTGGATAGCTCTCATGTTGATCTGGGTTTTCAGTGTATATCTAGGATGGCTTCCAACATCTAGAAAAGGGGACTGGACCCACTATATTATGCCAGTAATAACTCTTGGATGGTTACCGGCAGCAGGGCTTTTACGATTAACTCGGTCATCTATGCTAGAGGTACTTGATAGCGAATACGTCAAATTGGCGAGAGCTAAAGGGGTGTCAACCACAACTATAATATGGAAGCATGCATTTAGAAATTCTTTAATAGCTCCTTTGACCTATGCCGCTATATTATTGGCGAATTTTCTTACGGGAACCGTCGTTGTGGAAACGGTCTTCGCTTGGCCCGGACTCGGCAGGCTATCTGTGATGGCGGCCCTCAACACGGATTTCCCCTTAATTACAGGTCTGGCACTCGTTTTCTCTGTCATATTTCTAGTATGTAGTTTAGTGGCGGACATTCTTTATGCCTTATTAGACCCCAGAATTAGAATAAGTTAAGGAATACAAAGCAAGTGGTAACTTTATCAAGCAAACGCAGCCTTTGGGGACAAGTAAGATCTCTGCCGATTTTACCGGTTGCAACCATTGTAATTCTCTTACTGGTCGGTATTTTCGCTCCCCTTGTATCGCCATACCCACCTTTGGATGGAGATCTCGATTTGAGAAACATAGAACCATCTTGGATGAGCGAAAATAATGAATCGCCATACTTTCTAGGCGGTGATCACATTGGCCGAGATGTTCTCACAAGGATCATTTACGGTACGAGGATATCTTTGATGGTCGCTGGTATTGTTTTGTTTTTCGGGATGTTCATCGGTACCTTATTAGGTCTTATTTCAGGTTACCTCGGTGGGGTGGTCGACGAAATCATAATGAGATTAGTTGATTTCATGTACGCAATACCATTTATTTTAGTTGTGTTGGTAGCAGCAGTCATTTGGTCCCCTAGCCTTATGTTGGTAATAATCTTGCTTTCGATTTTTACTTGGCCTCCATTTGCCAGACAAGTCAGGGCAGAAACATTAACTTTGAAACAGATGGACTATATTTCTCTTGCCATAGTATGTGGCACCTCCCCACTACGGATTTGCTTAAGACATATATTGCCCGGGCTTTTTAACACGGTTCTTGTTTTGGCTTCTCTGCAAGTCGGTTCACTGGTAGTTACTGAATCCGTCTTAAGCTTCTTAGGAGTAGGTATACCGGCACCTCAACCATCCTGGGGTAATATGGTTGCAGAGGGTAGAAATTACATGTCTACCGCCTGGTGGATTTCATTTTTCCCTGGAGTGGCTATACTCCTTATCGTGTTTTCAATGAACTTTTTAGGTGATTGGCTAAGAGATAAATTCGATCCGCGGCTGAGGCAGCTTTAAAAAAATCGGGGTTTCCAAGCATAAGCGTGAGATTTTGGTCCTGACTTCTCTAGCTGGTAAGTTCGATTAGATTACTGTCTTAAATATTTGTATCCTGTGCCGGTTACTTTCAATGACATAAAGATGCCCATCTGGAGTTAAGGATAATGCCATCGGAGACCAGAAATATTCCTCGATATGTGAAGAGATTTCGTGTCTATCGTCTGGATTAGCAAATTTTATATCCTGCTTATGAAGATCAGACCTTTCTCTCGCCTGACCTTCTTCTACATTTATATTTAGGAAATTAGCCGCCCATGGAGAGAGATCTGATTGACCTAGATTCATTTGGAGAAACTGTCCGTCTGCATTAAGAACTTGGATTCTTTCGTTGCCCCAATCACAGATAAACATCCGTCCGAAATCGTCAATTACCACATCGGCGGGGTGTAAAAACTCCCCTTCACCATCACCAGTTTCGCCATATGATGAAATAAAATTGCCGTCAGGACCGTATTTACATATCCTGTCATTTCCCCAATCCGCAACATATAGATAATCCGAAGAATCAAAATTTAAACGCCAAGGAAGATTTAGATCACCAGGGCTACTGAACGAGCGAAGGTAATCTCCGGATGAAGTAAAAACTTGAATGCGATTGTTATATGTATCCGACACAAAAAGTTCCCCTGCACTATTAAATGCAATCCCTGAAGGAGTATCCAAATGTCCAACTTCTGAGCCAAGTTGTCCCCACTCTTTAAGGAAAATCCCATCTGCTGAAAAAATCATAATTTTATGAAGATGCTCATCAGCCACATATATATTTTGACCTGGGCCTTCACATATGGCCGACGGCCACATAAATTGCCCTGGACCTTCTCCAAATTCACCAAAATCACCATGAAATTCATCGGAGGAATCGCAGATTGTAACCCTCATACCTCGCCCACTTCCCCGGGCTTCAAGCGAGCGATTAAGAACATATATTTTTCCATTGGAGGAAACCGCCGCATCGTTTGGATAATAAAAGCCTTTACCTTCCATGACAGACATTCCAAGTGTTCTCTCATAGACCAGTGGTTCCTGTTTTTGTCTTATAACCATTCCTACAACTCCCAATAAGAAAAAATTGCTAGCACCTTTGGTATTCTGGGGATGCGGCTATGACTCTGAATAAGTCCTCTATGGTGGATCGATCGATTTCTCCGCTTTTCTTGACAGTCTCCTGCAAGATGATCCTAATTGGCTCTTTCACCTCAAGACTGCCCATTTGGCTAAGGCATAATTCAGGTATGTTTTGTACATCTGTTGCTCTACTTAGAACGTCATCAACCATAGCGGCCACACCTGGCATTTTCAGGTTTCCCAGTTGCTCTGCCGCAAAGTTAACTCTTTCAACAAGAGCCCCGGTTTCTATCCATTCTTCACCTTCATGCCACCCTTCAACGCTGGGAGGGTTTGTTAAATGCTGCCCCATAAAGGTCATTTTCATTGTGTGTTCTATGATGTCGCGCCTTGGCCTATCTAGTTGCCCTGACAATCTCAATACCCCTGCTACCAATTCAGCAGGACTTTTCATTCTTTGATACCAAGTCACTTCATCTTTGAAAAAATCAGAATTAAAGAGAGTACGTAACATTTCTTTCATCGAATGATTGTTCTGGAAATAGGATTTCTTCAACATCTCAATCGCCTCTTCATCAATAGCCGGAATTTCATTCCATGACGGAATTGCCACCTCATCCCTAACAAAAAAGTTATACATGTGCCGCGCGATATAATTGGCAGTTGCTTCTTGGTCACAGATGATTTCTACGATGTCCACACCATCAAAATTACCGGTTTGTCCCAAAAAGGTCTTTTCCCCATAGTCATGATCATCATCTTTGAATTCAAAATGCCATGCTATTCTTCCATAAGGCATATCGGAATCACGGTCTGATCTCAAAACCATGTACTCCGTATTTCCTATACTCCATCCAGTGAAGGCTCTCGCGGCTTCCTTTATGTCGTCTTCAGAATAGTTACCAACTCCCATTGAAAATAATTCCAACAGTTCCCTACCATAATTCTCATTGATAGCGCCGTTGTGGTTTTCCTGGTTGTCTAGCCATACGATCATTGCAGGATCTTTCGATAGCTCT
>DTSF01000022.1 GCA_012965485.1 Dehalococcoidia bacterium | reverse complement strand
ATATCCTTATTGGTAGGAATACTAGGAGGATTTGTCGGCCTTGCTTTGGGGACAATTCGCTTACCTGCACTGCTGCTTTTAGGGACACCGGCTGCTATTGCTGGAGGAACTAATATTATGGTCAGCAGTCTTAGTTCTCTCACCGGTGCAATAAAGCATTGGCGGGGAGGCAGAGTGGACATGAGGATAGTAATGGTGATGGGTCTTCCTGCTTTTGCAGGAGCTTTTGCCGGAGGATTCCTCAGCGGTGTCATACACGAAGGAATACTTCTATTTCTCGCAGGATTACTTGTGTTGTGGCAGGGAGTAGAATTCATCATTATCTACCAAAACCGCGTAAAATCAGGGCAATCAACTTCCCCTCTTTTTGGAGCTGGATTAGAGGGATCTTCAGGCCTATTCAGTCCTGGGCGGGTTTCTGCAGAAGCAGGGATCGGGTTGGGGGTTGGGCTTCTGGGTGGTGCCGTTGGGCTTATCTTGGGTAGCATACGCTTACCGGCCCTGGTCAGGGTTCTTAAAATCGACCCTCGTATTGCTGCAGGATCTAATCTTTTTATCGGATTTTTTATGGGAGCAGTAGGGTGGATAGGGCACGCTAGTCAGGGAAAGGTAGACTACCCTGTATTAGTCCTCATGGGAGCGGGTGCTATGGTTGGTAGTTGGTATGGTGCCAAGTTGACCGGGAAAGTGAATCTAAACACTCTCATTCTTACGATGGGCTTTGTCCTACTAGCTGTCGGGCTGTTGTTAGCATATCGAGGGGCCTTGCCATTGTTTCAATAATTACCTATTTTAATATGAAGACACGGGAGTTCAGACTAATCTATTAACCCCTTATTCTTCTTGGATATAATTATGTCGTCTATGTTCGGGACAATTTCCTTTAACCCACCTCCAGGAAACACCGAAGCCCATCGATAGAGACTAAAGACCTGCCCCTGATCGGTAGAAAGTAGAGGGGGGTCCTGTATCACAATATCTAATTCAGCTATAACTGAATTAGCAATCCTTCTGTATAAGCGATCAGCGGTGTCGAAAATGTCTTGGTCATCCGATAAAGCATTTATCTCCCTTTGATACCATTCCATGGCATTAAATTCAAGCTTCCTAGTCCGAGGATAAAAGGATGCCATCAGATTCCATGGATCTCCCTCACGGCTTTGATCACCGCTCCCTCGAAAATCAGACCTTATAATTATGGCAGGTATGTCCAAGGTTTTAGCATACAAGAATTCCACGACAGTACCTGAGTCCAATTCAGTGCCATCAAAATTAAAAATGGCTAGATCGCATGCCAGCACACAACTTAAATCTTGATTTCTTATGTCGACTGCCCTGTTTGTAGATTGTTCAAGGTCTTGTGGGAGTATGCATCTATATTTTTCCTTGGAAAGTTTATTTATGTAGGAGGCTAAAATGGCATTACCGATAAGTTCCTTATGGTCGAATAACGCTCCGGCAAAATATATTGTGTATTCAGTATTTACTTCTGCATTCATAATCTTTCACCCCTCTTTGATTAGGATTGTAAACCAACCAAAATTAAACCTTTGGCAACATGTAGACAGAAACTAGCCGGCCGCGGTGCGGGGGCTAGTTTCAAATATGTATCGATATGCTGCATCCTAATATAGATAGGGTGTCTGAAGGTTACGGTTGAGGTTTTTGATATTTCGAACCACTTTGGGGAGTGGAGACCTCTGGATCACGTTAGAATACAACGAACGCATTTCCCCAAATTAAATTGCTAAACAATGATTCTTAATTCCTTCCTCGGTGATGTAAAACCTTAGGGTTTCATCTAGCTCTTCAGAGGATACAAATCCTTGATACCGATGGGATACCTCACCGATACAATTGATAATGAATGTCCATTGAAAGCTCGGCAAGTTCCATTTTTTGAAAGCCTCAGAGTATAAGCCAGGCTTAGAATCTTTTTGCAGTTCCACGGGGTTATCATAAATTTCAACGTGAATGAAATTTATTGAAGGATTCATGCGGGTGCTTAATTTTTGTAGCACTTTCACCTGTGGCCCACATGCCTCATCTCGACAGAAAGCGGGGCTAGAAAAAGTGATAACAGTGGGCTTACCACTCTTTATGGCTTCGCTAATCGAGTGTCGATAAAGTTCAAGATCGATTACATTTCCTGTTGAGAGTTGCTGGAAACTTACTACGTTGTTCAAGGTTTTGTTCTTTTCAGTGGGAGCTTTATCACCTTTATCAGGAGCGATCGGTTTTTTGTTAACAGTGAATCTCCCTTCAATGGAGATGTCCTTTTTGTCGTCCACGAAATCTACCTTGAAGTTCCACTTTCCTGGATAAGGAAAAATCGCATTGGCGACAAAAGATCCCCTGTTGAGATCATCCCAAAACATGAACTGGGCAGTATTTTTTGATTCATAGGAATGTTTGGACGGAGCATAAAAAGTTACCATTGAATAATCTCTATTGATAAACCCTTTGTCAGAGAGAACTATGAATGCGAACCGATTTTCCCCAACTCCCAGATCTGTAGTTGCCAAAACGACTTGATAGCCTTCCTGGGTTATCGGGCTTTTTATTGGATATTCATTTGTAAATGGATCCACAATATCATTGCAAGAGATGGTTAAAGTCGTTACGCCTATACAAAACAAGAAAATAGGAAAAAACCTGTTGCAGCGCATTTAAATTATTATTCCCTTACATCGGAGCCAAAGGTGAAAGAGTAAATAGAGAACTCTGATGATGTTGAGCTTAATATCAGCTCTCGCGTGTCGAATTTTTTCAATTTAACGATGTTATACATCCTGGAACTGTCAACTTCAATAAAGCTCTTCCCGTCGGGGTCAAAGTAGACATCCTTACCTGCTTCTGATTCCAGTAAGGGGCTTCCATCTAGGGTGGCTAATACCCTATACGGGTTGTTATGTTTTCCTAACACCACGTTCACTTCAGCCCCTGAAAATTTTAGAAATATATAATCGTTGTAAGCATCGGTATCCCTGCTGTGAGAAATATATTCTTTTTCTTTACTCCATAAACCCTCAATATAAATTTTGTTTTTTTGTCTATTGGGAGGACTTTTGAAGATATCTTTTTTCTTCCAGGCGTCAGTGCGGATATTGTCATAGTATTCCGTATTTCCAATGTATGTAGGTTGAAAAAAGTTAAATTTGTAGTTTCTATCAGTACCCATATATAACTCCAGTGTTTGCTCACTGTGGGAAATCTTGGGCGAATCACTACTTTGTTGAAGGTTGACTCCCATAGGGATATCTGACGGATCGAACCCAGCGTCCTCTAATAATGCCCTTATTGCCGATTCTGTCTCTTCGTATCCTCCTTCTCCAAAGTGTTTAAATTGAATCACTCCATCTTTATCCAAAAGATATTTCGCAGGCCAGTATCGATTATCAAACGTGTTCCATATTTTAAAGTCGTTATCCAAAACTATTGGATAATCGATCCCCAAATCCTCTGCAGCAGAAACGACATTCTCATATATTTTTTCAAATTCGAATTCAGGGCTATGCACTCCCAAAATATTTAAACCCTTTTTATTGTATTTCCTGTGCCACTCACTCAAGTGTGGAAGAGTCCGTATGCAATTGATGCAGCTGTAGGTCCAAAAATCGATAAGAACGACCTCATTTCTCTTGTCCTTCAAGACAAATGGCTCACTATTGATCCACGGTCCTGGAGTGTCGAATTCAATAGGGCTAAGCCTCGGGGCCAGTTGAGAATTTGGTATTGAATGGTCTGCGATATTCTCAGAGCAGGCGAACATCGCCACAATCGTGATTATTAAAACTAGATTCCCAACTATCCGTGTCATATTAACTCTCATTCTAAAACATACTTGTTAATAGCTATAATGCGCATATGACAAAGAACATTGAAAACAGCATTGAAACAGCGAAGATTGCTGGCAGAATAAGAAAAACTGGATTTAGGATTTTTTATGTCCGATAAGTGGAGCCCATCCGATTTTTCGGGCACATCGAGAGGAAAAACACAGAAGCCAATTAACCTTAAGGAAGGCAGTAAGAAATTGGTATCGGCAATTGTATTGGGTCATTCAGTGAGCCATATTTTTAACTCTTCCCTACCTTTGTTGCTTGCAATGATGAAAACAGACCCACGTTTTAACCTAACCGCGACTCAATTTGGTGTAGTGGGAGGAGTTGGGAGAGGAGCCTCCGATGCCACCACGATGGTTGCGGGTTATCTTGGAGAACGGTTTGCCAATCGCCCCGGTGTCATGTTGTTTATATCGTTGACTATTATGGGAAGTTCCTACTTTCTCCTGGGGATGGCCCCTAGTTTCTGGTGGCTCCTTGGAGCTATGCTGCTTGTTGGAATAGGCCCTTCTCTGTATCACCCACCGGCGATTGCAGAGCTCTCTAAAAGATTTCCCGGTAGACGAGGATTTGCGATATCGCTTCATGGAACCGGCGGATCGATAGGAGAGATGCTTGGTCCTTTCATTGCAGGATTGTTGACTACCGAGACAATCAAGGTCGGTAGCATCATTACAATAACTTATCTTATTGCCTTTGAATGGAATGAACTTCTAAAAATAAGTGTGTTACCGGCCCTGCTTTTTGCCGTACTTGTCTATTTGATGATGCGAAATGTTTCGAAAGAAACCTCTGAAACAGGCTCCTTTGGGGAATATTTCAGGGGCTTGAGAGAATTGCTAAAAGTCAAAGGAATATGGGGACTAATTCTTGTCACAGGTTTGAGCGATATGGGGTTGTCTTCGGTCACGTATTTTCTTCCTCTTTATCTGATATCCGCTCCAGGAGAGGGAGGCCTTGGCAAGGATGCACTTACAGTCGGATTTTTCCTGGCCGGGGCACAGGTAGCTGGGATTATTGCTCAACCTGTAATGGGATGGTTGTCTGACATGTACGGAAGAAAAATAGTTCTATTGCCTGCCATGGCCTTTTTAGGCATTTTGTTTATTGGATTGTATTTTGCCGCTGATGGTTATCAACTTGTGTTGAATGTGTTCGCAATGGGTGCTTTCCTATACTCACTGCATACCGTCTTTATTGCCGCTGCTATGGACGTATCCGGGGGGAAATCACAGGCGACAGTGGTCTCATTGATTTATAGTGCAAGTTTATTAGGCACGGCTTCACCAATTTTCACAGGATTGCTTATCGATGAATTTGGGTTGAAATCTGCTTTTTTATTCAGCGGGATCATTTCGTTGTTGGCGACTATCCTTCTCTTCTCACTCAAACTTCCGATGAGCGTCGATATGACTGACTAAAAAAAAGACCGCACCTTAATTTTTCAAAGCTACCCCGCTTTTCATGGCTGCAGCTTTCACACCTTTTGCGACTTGATCAGCCATATCAGTATCAAAAATACTCGGCATAATATATTCGTTATTAAGATGGCTTTCTGGGACCGCCCTCGATATAGCAAACGCGGCGGCCATTTTCATTCCATCTGTGACTTTTTGCGCTCGAGCATCCAGGATGCCCCTAAACATGCCAGGGAAACACAAAGCATTTTCTTCAATGCGGACCACGGACGGGCCGGTCCTCTATATATGGTGATTTCCACTTACTACCTATAGCTGGATTGTGGCGGAATCTTTCTTGGGAAAATAATACTCTTCTAGATAGCTATAATGCGCATGTGACACAGAACACTGAAAACAGCATGAGATACTGCTATCCGTCAACAATTTAACCTTTTGAGTATGGGGACCAATATTATGAAAGCCGTGATTTGCGGGGAACTCTTTGATGGAACTGAACTAACCTTAAAGTCTGATTGGACTTTGCTTATTGACAGGGGAAAAATAATATCTTCCCAACCTACTTCAGATTCGCAAATTCCTTCAGATTCAGAAGTATTAGATGCAAGGGCCTTCACTGTTATTCCAGGATTAATTGACTGTCATGACCACATAGCATCATTCGGTTATGAAATTTCGAGTAGATGGGGTCTAACGGAACAGCAAAGTCACAGGCATATGCGAATTGCCTCTACACTACGTCAGACACTGCAGACCGGATATACCACAATAAGAGACGCCGGAGGGTTGCCCGCGGGTTTTAGAAACGCTATCGAAGAAGGTTTGATACCAGGGCCCAGATTATTGATTTCTATTGGAATTATCTCTCCGACAGGGGGAATCGCTGGACACTTGAGCCCTTCGGGCCATCGGAGCCCCTTTGGCGACGACCCCGCTGTTCCTGATGGTGTGGCCAATGGCCCCGACGAAATGAGGAAAAAAGTTAGGGAGATGATTGGGGCGGGCGCAGATGTTATCAAGTTCGCGGCCACTGGAGGTGCCAGTTCCCGTGCGGGATTGGAACCTAGAGACATGCTTATTACAAAAGAAGAAATTGTAAGCATCGTTGATGAAGCTCACACACTTGGGAAAAAAGTTATGTGTCATGCTTTGGGTGGGCCAGGCCTTACCGCAAGCATAGAAGCAGGGGTAGACTCGATCGAACATGGAACCTTTCTTCACGAAGACCCGACAAATCTTGAGTTAATGGCCCAGCGCGATATCTTTTTTGCTCCCACCTTTGCTGTATACAAATACCATGCAGAATTGGGGACCCCCCACGGCCAGCGAAGAGCGAGTAAATTGAAAACTGATCACATCAAAAGTTTATTGGCGGCGATGGACCATGGAGTGAAAGTGGTTGCTGGTACAGATGCAGGAGGTTGGCTTCACGGCAACAACGCCGAGGAACTGTCCTGTCTGGTGGAGGCTGGTATGACCCCGAGCCAGGCTATTTTAGCTGGGACCAAAACAGCAGCAGAATGTATTGGTCTTCAAAACGAATTGGGGACACTGGTGGAAGGGAAAAAAGCTGATCTTTTGTTTGTGTCCAAAAATCCGCTCATAGATATATCCTGTCTCGAATTCGGCCAAGCTGTTTCCGTGGTGATGAAGGGAGGGGAAGTGGTGGTTGACAAAGATCATCATAACGAGTGAACCTAAATCATGAGAGGCTCAATAAAGCTTGATAAGATTTACTCATGAACTGGAGGATAGTTCTGAAGCCACCATTTTGCAATCTCATCTCTTCTTGCAAACCATATATCAGGTTTACAATTAACATATTCGAAAAATTGCTTTAGTACCCCTGCCCTTGATGGACGACCAGCAATTCGGCAGTGAAGGCCAATATTCATAAGTTTCGGATTGTCCAGCCCTTCTTCATACAAAAGGTCGAACGTGTTTTTAAGCGTTTCAAAAAAATCTGAAGGTCGATTCATTCCACCACGCCAAAAACGTGTGTCGTTCACTTCAAGAGAATACGGAACGATCAACCAGGGTTTACCATTAACAATTTCATAATACGGGATATCGTCAGAATATGAATTCGAATCGTAAATAAATCCTTCGGTAGAAGCGATTAACTCCCTCGTTTTTTCGCTGGGGGCGTATCGTGTATACCAGCCTTGAGGTTTGACCCCTGTAGTTTTTTCAAGGGACTTCACTGTGTCTTTAATAGCTTTCCTTTCAGATTCGATGTCCATAAGGTAGTACTCTTCCCATCGATACCCATGACCTACAACCTCATGGCCACGCCTAACTATTTCAGCACCAACAATCGGGTTCCTTTCCAGGGCCAAAGCGCAGCAGAAAAAGGAGGCTGGAATGGAGTAACGATCTAATATATTCATAATCCGCCATACGCCAACCCTGCTTCCATACTCAAAGAAAGATTCATTTGCTAGATCCCTTTGTGAGGAAGGTACCGGAGACGGCACCTCATTGTTAGACTCATGGGCCTCATCACCATCTAAAATGGAATATTCGGAACCTTCTTCATAATTGACCACCACCGAAATAGCAATACGTGCGTTGTTCGGCCAGACAACTTTGGGAGGTGAGTTACCATAACCCTGGAAATTTCTGCTGGTCATTTTATCCCTCTCACTTCACTTAAAGATTTCATTATCTAAGATAGCATTTTAGAACATACCCCCGAATAGCTATAACGCGGGTATGACATAGAACACGGATATCGACATTCATACGGAGGCAGTTCAGGCATTTGAAGACCCTATGTCAGGGCTTTAATTGAAAAATTGTCGACAAAATACCAGCAGAAATGAACCGGTTAGAGTAGGGCGGGACCTTTATAGCGGTATGCAGTGTCTCAATATAAGAGCCCAAAGTAGTTCGTGTGATTTCCCGCAGTTTGGTGTCAAAACTGCTGTTACCTGTCATATCCAGAAATAACGCATTTGTGGATCATGCCAAGAGATCAATTTCTTGTTATCCCGCCTCTTCCTTTTCGCAGAAATTTACAATCTGTGTTAAGGTCATCTCACTGTAAATTCTAAGTGAAGAAGTCTAAAAAGATGTAGCGGAACTCCAATAGCGCGATGCTATCGCTGCTGCTTTCCTCTAGCCTCATATAACCTGAGTGCTTTTTTGTATCTGAACAACTAAATCATCACTTAGACCGGACCTGTAACTTATCATTGAAATGATTTGCTGCGAACCGATCTGCTTTTGTGCCTTGAAAGGTAGAGGCCCCAACACGAGCCGAGCAGATATTCTGTTTTTTAAGAAAGTACAAGAAATTGAGGAGCCGACCCGTCATGAAAGGAATCATTATCGCTGCAGGCTATGGGAGTAGGCTGAGGCCTCTCACTGCTAACACGCCAAAATCACTTGTCGAAATAGATGGAAAACCCATTATCACTTATCCAATTGATGCTTTGGTGGAAGCTGGAATTTCTGAGATCTCGGTAGTAGTAGGTTACAGAGCAGATGTGATAATGAATTACATAGAAAAACTCTACCCTAGCATAAATTTCTCTTACAACAAGGATTACGACGGCGACAATGCAATATCAATTTTCGCTGCTCGTTCTTTCATTGCTGGCGACCCGTTTGTGTTGGCCATGGGGGATCACTTAATTAGCTCAAGTCTTGTAACAACCCTTCTGTCTGACGCAACCATTACTAGAACTCTTTGTGTAGATTCAGAGTCCAAAAATTCATCCCAGGTCAGCGATGGAACCAGGGTCATGGCAGATTCTAAAGGCAGAATCATAGAAATAGGCAAGGAACTCAAAAACTGGCAATCTATAGACACAGGGTTATTTATGATGGATGCAGAAGTGCTCGATAACATCAAATACCTCATGAACCGCCAAGGGAAGAAGGTAACCATATCTGAGGTAGTCCAACATATGGCGGATAATGGAAGACATTTCCAGACATGTGACGTGAGTGGTCAGTTCTGGGCAGATGTGGATACTGAAGAGGACCATGATTCTGTCAGTGCTCTTTTAAAAGGAGGATACGACTACGGTCTACGACGACTATAAGTCAACTCAAATAAATCGTTAGGTGCGACCGAAAGTCACCGATTCCAAGTTAAGCTTATGAAAACGAGGAAACATGAAAGATATTGATAAAGAAGGAGAAGCAGCCTACGAAAAATCTGTCATAGACCCGAAGCCGATGGATCCGATCGCAGCAGCAGAAAGGCTGATAGATATAAAGCGCATTTTAGATCAACTTGGGGCAGTTTTCTTCATCGCATCGGGCACCTGTCTCGGAGCAATCCGTGAAGGCCAATTCATTCCGTGGGATGACGAAATGGATATGGGGTCTGTAATAGGTCTTAATGGGCTAGATGAAAAAACCATTGATAGAGGAATTGCAGCGTTCGAAGACAATGGGTACTACGTGCACGTCGATCGTAGTTCACGCCATATCGGTGTGCATGTCGTAAAGGGGTCAATCAGGGCCGACTGGACCTGCCATCGGATTATCGATGACAGCGTGTTCCAATATCCCGGCGTAAGAACTCCCCTTGAACTTTTCACACAGTTGAAGGAGATCGATTTCATCGGAGAAAAATTTCTTGTACCAAATCCACCGGAAAAATATCTGGAGACCAAATATGGGTCGAATTGGGCTACACCGAAGGGGCCAGGGTTTGAAGAAGAAGTCGTGGGTAAAATCCCCGATGGGGACATACTTACCCCTCGGCAGAGACTAAGTAAATTCATTACACTGCGATTGGCCCCATGGCGTGCAGGCCGATTGACGGTTCTTGACGAAAATGATGCTCCCGTGAGTGGCGCTGAAGTTGCCCTTGTTGGGATTGGTCGTTCTAAGACAAATTCGGGAGGGCATGCAAGATTGTATATTCCTGAAAAATATGACTATGCTGTCAACGTTAAGTATGATGACCACGAGGAGCTGCTTTACACAGAAGAGCTGATACCGGGAGGAAGATATGTCTACCGGCCTGGGCCTGACGTGTCGCCTGAGGAGCACTACAAAGCCGGCGTCAGAGCAATGGCCCTGTCCCGCGAGTAGGTAAAGCCTCCGGTTAAGGTATCTTTAAACCCATCATCAACAAAAATCAAAGAGCTGAATGCAGACACTGATCCAAACCGATGATGTGCTTAACAGAGAACCCGCAGCAAGCCCCAAGGAGGCTGCATTGCGGAAAACCTCGCCTCCAGTTGACGGAGTGAGTGCAGTAAACACTGACCGGATCGCTACCTGTACACAGACCTGGAACCCGAGGGGCCCCATTCTTGCACGTCATCCCGGTAAGCCGGTGGATTGAAACTGAAAGACTTTCAACAGAGGCTCGGACACTCAAACATTGGTATTACAGTGGATATCTATACTCACACGGATATCGACACTCATACTGAGGCAGTTAAGGCATTTGAAGACCTATTGTCAGGACTTTAATTGAGAAAATGTCGGCAAAATGTCGGCAGAAAAAAACCGGTTAGGGTAGGACGGTATCTTTATATTGGTATGTAGCGGCTCGGACTATTTCTCAAATCATACTTCTAGGATAGGGTTAAATCCGATTCTTCACACCAATCACTTTCTTCAAGATTGAGTCGAGGGCCCTGAATTGTCTAAGCTCCATTTTCACTCGCCTAGATTTCTGTTTTTTCGTAAGGGGTCTAGTCATAAGTGTTCTGCAATATATGTGTTTAGAAGTTAACGCATCTTTCAGCCCCAGGACTCTTTGGCGGTTATGTCTACTGCCACCGGTACATCCTGAAGGAATTCTCCCATGCCATCTTCCATGCATCTCTTCAACCACTCTGCCGCCTTCCCGGCCAGCTCCTTCGGAGCTTCAATAACTATTTCGTCATGAACAGTCAGAACTGGATAAGCATTTACCCGATGTCGGGTTTCCCATAGCTTTATGAGAGCAAGCTTCAGGCCGTCAGCGGCAGATCCCTGTATTGGGGAATTAAGTCTGTTGGTGTAATCACGCTCGCCCTCAAGTATCCGGTGTCTCCCGAGGATTGTTCTGGTCTCTAGTTTCCTGCTTTGCAACTCATGCCAGTTCTTGATTCCCGAGTAAGCCTCAAAATAGCGCCGCCGGATTTCTGCCGCTTCATGTTCATCCATTTTGACTCGGAAATTATTCTGGGCATACGAAGATAAACCCCTTGCTCCCATACCGAAAATCAATCCGAAGTTAACAGCTTTCGCCATCTGTCTCTGTGAATCTGTAACAGCTTCTGTTTCCGGTTTGCCTAAGAGGTATGATGCGGTGACAGAGTGAAGATCCCGCCCCTCGTAAAACGCTTTTTTCATTCGGACGTCAGGAGCTATCTCGGCCGCCAGTCTTAACTCGATCTGCTCGTAATCCGCCTTTATCAGCACACAACCGGGAGCGGCACGGAAGCAATTCCTGTAAGCGGCCTCCCGGGGGAGGTTCTGCATGTTAGGGTCCTTACATGACATCCGCCCTGTCGCGGAGCCTATCTGCACCCAGTTTGCATGAATTCGCCTGCTGGTTGGATGAACATGTTTTTCCCAGTCAGTTCCGTAAGTGCTGACTTTTTTTGCAGCCCCACGGTAATCAAGCAAAAGTGCTACGACGGGATGCTTACCTCTATTCGCCTCCAGAGTTGAATGTCTCGTGTTCTCAATCTTGACACCCAGATCGCTCAGAAGCTTCCTCACCTGCGCGGGCGAATCCCAGTTTACAGAAACAGCCGCATTGCCGAACAAATCGAGGCCCGAGGAAGTGTGTTCTGCCACGGACAGGTTAAGCTCCTCTTTGAGTCGAACAGCCTTGGCCTCAGCTGATTTGACCAGCTCATCCCAAAGATTGCTGTCTAAATTAACGCCGGATCTTTCCATCCAGCAGATCGCTGGAACTAATCGATTCTCAAGGTTTACAACTGCCGTTATCTGAAGCTCCACTGCCTTCTCTTCCAGAATATGCTTCAGTGGAAGCAAAACGCTGGCATCCTGCGCGGCATACTGGATCTGTGCCTCTGACAGGTGCTCAGCTCCCCAGTCGGAAGTTTGGTTTTCTTTATCCAGATCTATATCCAGATATTCTATGGACACGTCCTTCAAACTTCTGGCATAACCACGATGGTGCAACACTTGATCCGTGATCATCGTGTCAAAAATTGGTTCAGCCATTATCCCCTCTGAAGCCGTGTAGAGAAATCCTGCATCAAACTTGGCATTGTGAATCACCTTTATCGGACCACCAGTGAGGACCGGGTTCAGCACGCTGATCGGGACATGATACATATCGATTACATATGTGTTGAGGGGAGTTGAAATCTGGACAAGCCTGATTTTGTCGAGGATTGGATCAAGTCCTGTAGTCTCTATATCCAGGCCTACTTCACTCTCAGACACAAGTTTTTTTACTGCAATACTGGCCTGTTCGATATCCGCTATGTATTGAATCAAGGGCTAGTTTTGATGATTCCGATGATTTTGATGAACATGGGCGAATAGTAACATTTTGACTAACACACGTGTGATTGGAAATCGCTCTGTTAGGGGTAGATAAATGGGGTACGCACGAAGGGGTGTCAAGCTGCAATCTCGTCGGTGCGAACCCTGGAAGGGGTAGTGCCTCTATATAGGGTGGTTACAGTTTCCGACCAACTACCGACACTCGCTTAGAAATATAAATTAGTGGCCTGCCGTAAGACAAAATGGCAGGTACCAATTAGTTTCTACCGTGAAGTGTGTTGTGGTCCTAAAGCAGGACCAGTTAACCAGCCTAAGGGATCCGAAACTTGGGGATTACATAGCGGAACTTATCACTAATGATTTATCTGCGGTTCGGTACCTTTCGTAAACTTATTACCTCTGCTGTACCATTCGCAGAGCAATCTTGGAGTGCCCCACGAATGATAAGCAATTATATTAAGAGAAACCCCCTCGGAAATCGCGTTAGCTATAAATGGTGGGTTCTTTTTGCTGTCTCCGTCGGGTTGTTTACTTCAGTATTTGACCACGGCGGCATGAATGTAGCACTTCCTTCGATTGCTGACCACTTCAATACTGATTTGCCAACCACTCAATGGATTGTCATTGGATATGGATTGACCATCGCCGCGCTGTTATTACCTATGGGACGCCTTTCTGACATTATGGGAAGAAAAAATATATATTTGCTTGGATTCATAGTATTTACAACAGGAGGATTCCTTGCAGCAATGTCTCTCAACATTGAATTATTGATAGGTGCCAAAATACTTCAAGGTGTTGGTTCGGCAATGACTCAAGGTACCTCAATGGCAATGGTAATATCTGCTTTCGGTGACAGAGATAGAGGAAAAGCCCTTGGCCTAACGATGAGTGTGGTTGGGATAGGGGCGGTTGCTGGACCGGCTATAGGAGGCTTTTTGGTCGATTACCTTGGTTGGGAGTCGGTTCTATACGCGACTACTGGCTTAGGAGTAGTGTCCTTAATAGCGGCTATGCTTATTTTGGATACTGCGCGTAGTGGGGGAGGGGACGATACAAATGATCACTTCGACTGGTTAGGTGCTGCCTTTTCTGCAGCCACATTGATTTCGCTACTACTGGCAATAACTCTTGGATCGCGTTATGGCTGGGATTCATTGTCTGTGATTACGGCATTCGGAATTTTTTTGGCATCAGGGGGGTTTTTCATTTGGTGGGAATTGTTTGTTGAATCCCCGATGTTGGATCTCAGACTGTTTGGCACCGGCCTCTTTGCCACTGGAGTTTTAGCAAACTGGTTATCGTTTTTGGGAACTCAACCCGTAAGGTTTCTTATCCCATTCTATCTTCAATTCGTTCTCGGGTTTAGTCCGTCAGCGATTGGATGGATAATAGTCCCCAGCGCATTTTGTATGGTCATAGCAGGACCAGTAAGCGGTCGGCTTTCTGATAGATACGGCTGGCGCATATTTAATGTGGGTGGAATGCTGATGGCTGCTGTTGGGTTACTAATACTGGTTAATCTCGATGTGAAAGAATCTCTTATGGTAGTTCTAGTGGGAATGGTTGTTCAAACACTTGGTTCAGGAACTTTTTGGCCCTCCAACAATAGTTCTATATTGAGTGTCGTTTCTCCTACTAGTTATGGCGTAATATCATCATTTACGAATTTAGTTAGAAACTCTGGAAATGTTGTCGGTATCGCAGTATCTACTGCGATTGTTACAGGGACCATGGGGTCATTGGGGCACCCTCCAACTCTTTCCGCGATAAACGAAGCAAGTGACCTATCTATATTGACCGCGTTCACAATGGGCTTACGAAATACTTTCTGGGTTTGTATTGGATTAACTCTGATGGCCGCTGTGGCTTCCTTCGTCGGAACAGCTAAGGAGAATTAGGTCTTAGCGATGGTATTCACATATTAGGCAAAATGTCGGCAGAAATGAACCGGTTGGGGTAGGGCGACACCTTTATATTGGTATGTAGTGGCTCGGACTATTTTTATTGGATTTGGGAACTATTCTGGAAGAAAGTTTATTATTTCTCGAAACTTCTGATAGAACGGCTTATTATCCAATGAGATAGATTTATTTATTCGGATAAGTGAACGTTAGAGGTTTGTTTATTTGGTTGTATATTAACTCCCGTTCAAGACCATTCTTACCAATCAAAAAAGGGCCAAATGATTGAATTTGCTCGAGAGTTCCGGGAGCAATGCTCATGTATTCCCCGTTTATTCCAGCATCTGTACAGATACGAATGCCCAGGACAGTCCGATATCCCTTACCACCGGGTTGATAGAAAGGACCCATAGCAAAAGTCAGATCATGCCCAACATCATCAAATGGAAACCTGTACCTGGTTAACTGTATCTTCCTGATGATTGGTGTACTACTCATTTATAAACTCCAGCAAACCCGCTTTAATTCACTTAACCCCAATATTAAGAAAATCATCGTTGATTTTCAATCAATTTTTTCGGTGTAATCAATTTTAATTTGTCACATCAAACTCAGTGAGGCTAAGATCTGTCCATCTCAAATTAGCTGCAAGTAGAATGGCTCCTCTTATCAAATAGCTATAATACGCATATGACACAGAACACTGGAAACAACATAAATGACTGAAAAAAAAGTTTGCTCAATCCTTAATGGATGAATTTGTAATACAAACCGATAGGTTGACCAAACGATACAAGAATGTTGTAGCCGTGGATGATCTCTCAATGGAGATACGCCGAGGCCGCGTCTATGGACTACTTGGGCCAAATGGTTCCGGCAAGACAACTACGATGGGACTGCTACTGGGACTCCAGGCACCTACTTCCGGAACCTTTAGTCTGTTCGGTTATAACCATGGTCATCGGGAGTTATTACGGCGGGTTGGGGCGCTTGTCGAAAACTCGTCATTCTACCCTTATCTTTCAGGATACCAGAATCTGAGATATTTCCAGATGACATCCGGGAGAGGGTCAGAAGAGGAGCTTGAGAGTTTGGTTGATCGTGTTGGACTCGCGGGCAGGGGGGACGATTTGTTTCGGACCTACTCGTATGGTATGAAACAGCGTCTTGGGATCGCTTTATCCCTCCTAGGGGACCCTGACCTCGTGTTTCTAGACGAGCCTACCAATGGTTTGGACCCTGAGGGAATGATTGAGGTGCGAGAATTGATCAAGAGTCTAGGGGACGGTAGTAGAACGGTACTTCTCTCCAGCCACCTGCTTCATGAGGTGGAGCAAGTTTGTGACAGCGTAACAATTATTTCAAAAGGTAGACTCATTGCCCAAGGTGAAGTTTCTCAGTTAATTGCTACGGCTGGAAGCGAACAAATACGTATAAAAACTACTGACAACAGCAAGGCACTTCAGTTGCTATCGACCCCAGGCTGGGTTGAGGATATATCCATGGATGAAGATTCACTTTTGATTACTGCACCGATTGAACGTTCGGCCGAGCTGACCGCAGCCTTAGCAAATGCAGAGGTGTATGTGGCCGAAATGGTGCCTATTCGAAAATCCCTCGAAGAGTACTTTCTGGAAGTTACTGGCAGTGGGAATGAGGGTTTACAGTGATCGCTCATCTTCTGACCCTGATAGAAGGTGAGTGGTTCAAGCTGAGACGCCGGTGGCTACCGTGGATACTGCTTGCTGTAATAGTTCTTGTTTCGCAGGCATTTCTTTGGGGATTTTATGCTGTCTATCACATAACAGAGGGAGAGGGGACCAACACTTTCCTCTCTGATTACCTGTATACCGGTGATACGACCACCGTACAGGTGTCCTGTTCCGATCTGCTCGATGGACGTCTCCAAGAAAGAATCCAACCGCTTTCAATAGAAGAACGTTTGATAGTTGAGGGAGAAATAGCTGAATGGGGACCGAAAGAGTGTTCAGACTACGCTTACGAACCCGAAAAATTTTTCATGTTCGTCCTGCCAACGAGTATTGTGGGAAGTATCTACCTAGTATTTCTGACTGGATTACCCTTTATGCTAATCATGATCCTATCGGCCTCCTTGCTGGGATCAGAATATGGATGGGGAACCCTGAGGATTGTCGTCTCGAGAGGACTGGGGCGCTGGCAGCTTATATCTGCCAAGCTGGTTTTGTGTGTTCTGGTAGCTTTTGGATGGTTGGCCGTTATGGTGCTACTTAACATTGTGTCCAGTATTTTAGCTGGGATAATTCCTCCCGACGAGGGAGTATCACTTATAATATTGCCCGAGGGAGATACGTGGCCATCAGTCCTGTCGACGTTTGGTAAGTTTATTGGTAAAGCTCTTTACGCGACCGTCCCATATATATGTCTTGGAACCTTCTTTGTCGTTTTGACTCAGTCAACCGCTCAAGGGATTTCCCTGTCGGTCATGACATATGTGGCAGAAGCTATGGTGATACCCGCGCTGCTGGCTATTTCCGAAAAATTTGAAAGGATCAATGAAGGTCTTCTGAGTTCGAATGTTAGAGAATGGATTTCTTTAGGAGACTCAAAAGCAGCCGTGGCCTTGAAAGGTGCAGAGGCGCCAGATATGCTTCAGGCCTTCTTAGTGATACTTGCTTATTCTGTAGTAATGCTCGTGGTTTCAATGTGGCTTTTCCAACGTAGGGACCTCTCAGGCGCAAAGGGAGAGTGAGTGGGGCCTTTGGACGATTCTTGGTGATTGGTGACGAAGGAGGGATTTTAGTCACACCCTGTTGCCCTATGTTGAGGAATATCTTTTCGTGACTGGTTGTACATTGAAACTTCATTTCTAATGCCATATTTTCTGATTGATATCAGGTTGTGTCGAGAATTTGGTCGGTAAAATGTCGGCAGAACCAACAGGGTAGGGGCAGAAATAGTGGCGCCCAGGAAGGGACTCGAAACCCTACTGTACTTACGCATCCTTACGCATCTAATCGCAATTTCATTGGTCTACAAATGGTTTACACTTTCACCGATCGGGTATTCAACAAGCCATTGGCAAGCAGGAATACAAAACTAAATTTCGGGGAGAATCCAATGAGATTACTTGATGGTAAAAAAGTTCTAATTACTGGAGCTAGAAAAGGAATAGGACGCGGCATAGCAATAACTTTAGCAAATGAAGGTGCGGATGTTGGCATAAATGATATTTTAGATGACGAATTCGTCAAAAAACTACTGGAAATAATTTCTAATAAAGGAGTGAATGCTACTTTTCATAAAGGTGATGTGAGTAGCATTGAAGGAATAAACTCAGTTTTTGATTCCTTTATGGAAAAGCATAATCAAATTGATATTTTAGTAAACAATGCTATTTTTCCTGATCAACAAAGACCTTTTTTCGAAACAGATGAAATCTACTGGGACAGAATGATGAATTTGTCCTTAAAAGGATATTTTTTTGCGTCACAAAGAGCTGCGAAAGAAATGATTTCGGGCGGTACAGGTGGAAGAATAATCTGCTTATCAAGTGTTCACTCTTATGTCGCTATGCCAAATTGGACTGCGTATGGTACAGCTAAAATGGCATTAAGGAGAATGGTAAAAGGTATAGCCGCAGACTTAGCTGGCAAAAATATTACTGCAAACTGTATTGCTCCTGGAGCCATCTCGAATAAACTACCCGACATTGAAGATGATTCGATAGATGGCCCACCGCATAACCCAGATGATTTAAAAGAATTTGTACCATCTGGTAAAGGTGGATTGCCAAGTGATATAGCAAATGCGGTTTTATATTTATCATCGGATCTAGGCCAATACGTTAATGGGGAAACCCTGTTGGTTGATGGAGGAATGATAGCTTCACAAAAAATAGATGATAAAATCCTAAATTGAGGAACGAAACCCAGCATCTCTACCACTTCAATTTGAACCTGATGGAAGCTTGATTCATCAAAACTACCAAATTGCTATAGCCATGACAACTAGCTCTTACCCTTTTCCCTGACCTTTCGCCCCAGTAGTGGGTGAGAGGCCGGTTGGGGTAGGGCGGTACCTTTATATTGGTATGTAGTGGCTCAGACTAT
>DTSF01000021.1 GCA_012965485.1 Dehalococcoidia bacterium | reverse complement strand
GAGAAGCTCTTCGAACTCTGGGAGAAAAATTAGCCCCCTCACCATCTTTCCAGGGACTACCTTTTAATATGCCTTCCGGCTTGGCTATATCTCCCTCCGGTGAACTGTACGTGTCAGATGGTTACGGAGGACACAGGGTTCACAAATTTAGTGCCGACGGAGAGCTTTTATTATCATGGGGGAAACAAGGTACTGGACCTGGAGAATTTGCCTTACTACACAACATATGGGTGGACCAAAGAGAAAGGGTAATAATTTGTGACCGTGAAAATAACCGAATTCAACTATTTAACAGTGATGGAGGTTTTCTGGAGGAATGGACTGATTTATCCAGTCCTGGGGATGTTTGGATACATGAAGACCACATATACTGCATAGAACAAGGTCCCCGTGGCGGTGTAAGTATATGGACACTGGACGGTGATATTGTCTCAAGGTGGAAAATTGATGAGGACCCTGGAAAAGGTTCGATAACTGACGGACATGGTATTACTGTGGATTTGGAAGGTTCGATTTATGTTACAGAAATCGGTACTGGAGAAAGAGTATCTAAATTCGTAAGAGTTTGACGGAACACACTTAATTAGCTGGAGGAAAAACATCGAAGAAGAAAAATTAAGAGGAATATTGTCGGACATTCAGTCAGGCAATACATCTATTGACCAAGGTGTGGAAGTTTTCAAGAATTTGCCCTTTGAGAATCTTGAGTTCGCACGTGTAGACCATCATAGAACCATCAGGCAGGGGTTTCCGGAAGTAGTTTTTGGTCAAGGCAAAACCCCAGAACAGATACAAAAGATTACCAAGGCTATCTTGGACACTTCTGGAAAGGTGGTAGTTACCAGGGCTGAGCCAAAGGCCTACGAAGCGGTAATAAAGTCGGTGCCTAGTGCCAAATATGACCCGATGGCTAGAGTCATCACCGCAATGACTGAACCAAATCAAAATCTGGTTAGTGGTCTAACCGTAGTGTGTGCAGGAACTTCAGATTTACCTGTCGCAATGGAAGCGGCTATAACAGCTGAGATTATGGGCTGTGAGGTAAATAAAATTTTTGATGTAGGCGTTGCTGGTATACACAGACTTTTCGACAAATTGGAGGACATTCAAAACTCTAAAGCGATAGTAGCTGTTGCCGGTATGGAGGGAGCATTACCCTCAGTTATAGGTGGTTTAGTTAATTGTCCCATAATCGCAGTACCAACCAGCATTGGATATGGAGCTAGCTTCGGAGGCATAGCAGCTCTGCTAGCCATGCTAAATAGCTGCGCCCCTGGGATTACAGTGGTGAACATAGATAACGGATTCGGAGCAGGGTATTCTGCTGCCAATATTGTACTGGCAACCACTCCTAAATAGTGAATCAGGACGATAAAGTGAACATCCCATATAACGTCGGAGTTGGTAAATCTGAAAGTCCTATCAAAGGTTTTACAGATTCTCGATATCACTCATCAGAAACCATACACCGGGTCGCAATAATCACTGGATTGTCAGGCGTTCGCCTCAACGAATCTTTTTTCTCAAATGCGACCAGAAATATTGAC
>DTSF01000020.1 GCA_012965485.1 Dehalococcoidia bacterium | reverse complement strand
ATGTAAGATCGGCTCGGATAAACTGTGCCTGCCGTGTTTGATATCTGTGCCAACATGGGCGTCCGATATAGCCCAAAGCCTGAATGTATCTTCTGACATAAATTAATAGGCCCTTTTAATAATATGAGGTTGGGCGAATAGTAACATTCTGACTTACACACGTGCGAATAGAAATCGTCCTTTTTAGAGTAGGTAAATGGGGTAGTGTCTTTATGAAGGGTGGCTACAGTTTCCAACCGATGAGCGGCTATAATGCGCATATGACACAGAACACTGAAAACAGCATGGAAACAGATAGAGGTAAGAAGTTGGTTGATAAAGAGTTGATCATAGAGAACGTAAGGGACAGATACGGCGAGATTGCGAGAGGCGCCGCCGATTGCTGCGGCGACAGGGACGGATTCGCACCAGGTTCCGTAGTTTATGACTCTGACCAGATTAAAGACTTGCCAGAGGAGGCACTTACGGCCTCCGCGGGTTGCGGCAACCCCAACGCGATTGGGGAGCTGAAACAGGGAGAAACAGTGGTGGATCTTGGCAGCGGAGGAGGTATCGACTGTTTTATTGCTGCAAATATGGTGGGCGAAACTGGTCGTGTGATTGGTGTCGACATGACACCTGACATGATCAACCTCGCAAACGAGAATAAGGTCAAAGTGGGAGCGGAGAACGTCGAATTCAGGTTAGCCCAGATCGATAAAACGGGAATTGATACCGATTCGGTAGATGTAATCATTTCCAACTGTGTCATAGTACTTGCACCCGACAAAGACGCCGTTTTCAGAGAGTCTGTAAGGATTCTCAAGAAAGGTGGCCGAATGCACATATCCGATATCTTGTTGATGAATGAATTACCTGACCATGTGTCGTCAGACATTGACAATTGGACCCACTGCCTCGCAGGAGCCGAATTAATAAGCGTCTACATAAATAGGATGAGGGAATCAGGATTTAGCAAGGTGGAAATCACCTCTAATATTCCCTATAGATGGGGATCAGAAGAGGATTGGGTATCTTCCGTCAGGAGCGTGAACTTACTGGCGACGAACTGATCAGCCCATGTCGGGAATTTGGTCGGCAAAATGTCGGCAGAAACGAACCGCTTGCGGTAGGTTGGCATCTTTATATTGGTATGTAATGGCTCGGACTATTTCTGGCCACATTAGGAGCCGTTATTCGCGACCCATTTATCGCTGATCTCTGCAACTGACTCAAATAAACCCGTAGGGTATATTTACAGTAAAGCAAACAAAAGATTTAGAGCGGAGGAATCCTATGACAAAGCCATTAATGGATTTTGGGTACAACCCACCTTGTGGGGAGCGTGGTTATGAAGTAATCACACCGAGAAACTATTTATATGATCTCCATAGGGCTCTTGATGTCGCCTCTCAAAGTTTCAGTTCTATATGGTCGTCTGATCACCTGAATTACGGGTCAGAATTCAGAGTAGAATGCTGGACGATGCTTACCTGGATGGCAGCCAGATACCCGGGACCTATGTTGGGCACAGTAGTAATGTGTAATTCTTTCCGAAGCCCATCTCTTTTGGCTAAAATGTCGGCTAGCCTGCAAGAAATGAGCATGGGGCGCTTAATACTTGGATACGGTGCTGGTTGGTATGAAAAGGAATATAGGTCATATGGGTTTGACTATCCTTCTGCTGGTACAAGGGTGGATATGTTTGAAGAAGGTGTACAGGTCATAAAGAAAATGTGGGTGGATAGTCCCGCCAGCTTCAAGGGTAAGTACTACCGTATTGATAATGTTTACTGTGAACCGAGGCCATATCCACAGCCAATTTTAATGTTGGGAGGAGGTGGAGAGAAAAAAACATTGAGGGTAGTAGCCCAATATGCCGATTGGTGGAATGATGTAATGAGACCCATTCCCGACCTATCGCGAAAACTATCTATACTCCAACAACATTGTGAAGCCGTTGGAAGAGACTACAACAGCATACGAAAGACTCTGGCCCCCAGATTTTTCATAGATAAGGATCACAAAAAAGCCATAAGGATGGCTGAGGGCAAAAATACCTCTGGCCAAGTGATTGCAGGTGACCCAATGGCAGTATGCGATCAGCTATACGAAATAGCGGAAATGGGATTTGATATGGTAATAACCACTTTCCCTAAATTTCAAGAACTGGATGATATGAAGCTATTTGTAGATGAAGTAATTCCCCAATTTTGCTAGTTAGGATACCCTGCGGAGAAACTGAATCGTTACCAAGGAGGCTCAAATATGCCCAACCCCAAAGTTCTGATCACAGGTGCAAGCGGTTTAATTGGTGGGTTGGTTCTCGAGAACCTGTCGGGAAAATACGATTTCAGTGGTTTGAATCGTCGGAAAGTTGAGGGAATACCTCATAGACAGGCGGATATATCTAACCTTGACGAAATTCTTCCTGCGTTTGAGGGAATTGACACAGTATTGCATTTGTCGGCTTACTTGGCGGACGTTAACGATTGGGAAAATACCAATAAAGTAAACATAAAGGGTACATACAATGTTTTCGAGGCCGCCAGGAGAAATAATGTATCTCGGGTTGTTTTTGCAAGTTCCGGCAGTACTATGCTTGGATATGAACTGGATTATCCATACGGTCATATCGCGCGTGGGGAACATGAAAAAATACCTCACAACTGGAAACTAGTGGATTACAAAGACCCGGTAAGGCCTGATAGTTTGTACGGAGTAAGCAAAATTTTCGGAGAGGCCTTGGGAAGATATTTTTCAGACTATCATGGCATTTCTGTTATAAATATAAGGCTCGGCGCAGTCTTGGATACTGATAAACCAAAACTGGTTCGCCACTATCCTGGATATTTAAGCCAATCGGATTGTCTACAAGTCGTAGACTTATGTCTAAGTGCTCCAGCTTCAATAAAATTCGAAACCTTTGACGCGATTTCGGATAACAAGCTGAAATGGAGAGACACATCCCATGCCACTACCATGCTTGGCTGGAACCCTGTCGGGAAATCGGAGCAATACGAATTATGACAACCTCCTGAATAGTCGTCCTCATGCCTGAGGTAGCATATATTAGGCCTCCCCAGTGAGGCGAGACATACATGAACGGTGCAAAACTCACACACTATCCTTCCGACAAGGAACCAGGTAGATGCAGGATTTACAAACAGGAAGGGAACTATTTTGTTAAAGGTGGGTCTACCACCATTGAGTTAATACAATGATTCAAATGTATACAATTCTCACTTCGGTAACTAATATTCAACAGGTTGGAGAATAGGAGGTCGAAAATGAAGTTCGGTGTCGCCTTAACTACTGCTGCCAGCCCTGTGTTCAGGGAATCTGAGCAAAGAGATTATTTGCTTGAGGCATCAGAAATTTCTGATGCTAAAGGTTATGAATCGGTTTGGGTGAGCGATCGTACCCTGTATCCCACTGATATTTCACAACGATATCCACAACAATTTGGGCCTGGCAAGACGGATCCTAATTCTCAAAATATTATGGAGGCTCTTATAACCCTGTCTTTCATCGCTGGTAAAACAAAAAAATTGCGCCTCGGAACCAGTGTTCTAGTTTTACCGTTCAGGAACCCCTTGCTAAATACTAAAATGATTTCAACTCTAGATGTTCTTTCGGAAGGGAGATTGATTCTAGGTATTGGCACCGGATGGATGAAGGAAGAATTTGATTCGATGGGGGCAGATTATTCGAAAAGGGGATTAGTGACTGATGAACACTTGAGTTTCCTATCACAGGCCGTTGATAATCCTTCCCCTACATATCACGGAGAGTACATCAATACCTTTGGGATGAGGCTTTATCCCCAAATGCTAAATGGCCGATCTATACCAATTTGGGTAGGAGGGAATTCAGACAGAGCTTTTGTTAGAACGGTAAAATATGGCACTGCCTGGCATGGCATTAACTTAACTCCAGCAGAATTGAAACGTTATCAAGAAAGGTTAAAACAAATTTGTAAATTCCACCAACGAGATTATTCAGAGATAGGAATTACTCTCAGGGCCACCGTGAAAATAACAGATAAACTAAATCATCAGTCCGCTGATAGACCTTATCTGACTGGTAACCTGGATCAAATAGAAGACGATCTTAGGGAATACAAAAATGCTGGGTTAGATTACCTTGTAATTTCGATGGCAGGAGATACTACTGAGAAGGTAATGACCTCAATATCAAGATTTGCGGATAGATTCTTATAAATACAACGAGTCATATGATGAAGAATGACCCTTGTGCGATAGAACTATATATTTTGGAATTAGATGAACCGGTTGAGGTAAGGCGGCACCTTTATCCTGGTATGTTGTAGCTCGGACTATTTCTCAAGAGGATCAGTGTAATGGGCTATTCGTCTTTGTCGAAGAAGGTATATTCACACACTAGAGCCTTATTTGGGTGATAACTGTGTCACGCAGGAATTCTATCGTTGCACGCGAGTTGTAGTAATTAGCGGTCATCCAGTAAGCGCTAACCCTACCGAATTCATTTCCACGATATATTGCAAGTGTTTCATTTGGCACCGGCAGAGGTTCATCGTAAAAATTACTGGGGATTCTTATCGCCTAAAGCCTTGATGATGGATGAAGGGGACATGGGTAACTTAGTAAGCCGTACTCCTGTGGCATCGTAAATGGCGTTTGTGATGGCCGCCAGCGGTGGGATGATAGGCGACTCACCCACGCCACGGATTCCAAATGGGTGGCGCGGGTTGGGTATTTCGATGATGACGGTGTCGATCATTGGCAGGTCGAGTGCAGTGGGCATCCGATAGTCCAAAAGACTCGAATTTGCCATCGCTCCTTCCTCGGTGTAGTAATACTCTTCATTAAGCGCCCAACCGGCCCCCTGAAGAACCCCGCCCTGCATCTGACCTTCTACGTTATTTCGATGGACAACTTGGCCCACGTCCATGAAAGTCGTGTAGCGAAGAATTTCAACCTTGCCCGTATCAGGGTCAACCTCAACATCCACGATATTGCCAGCAAGTTGCGGGCCGACTCCGCCCTGAACATCAGATGCCGAGCAAGTTATTGCTCCGCCTGTGTGAGCCATCTCTCTGGCCATCTCTTTGAATGTCAGACGGTCACCGGCATTGAGATTGCACCCGAACACTCCGTCTCCAAATTCCACATCTTCTGGTTGAACTTCCCAGAGCAAAGCCGCCCGTTCCTTCATCTGTTCCACGACCAAAGCAGCCGCCTTCAATGTTGCTCGTCCGGTATCGAAAGTGATGCGACTGCCGAAAGAGCCGGAGGTGAAACCTATGGAATCTGTGTCAGTTACGGAAGGTGTCACGTCCCCGGTGTCGATGCCTAGGGCCTCGGCCGCCTGCATGGCGAGAGACACACGACTGCCCGAAAGGTCGGCTGAGCCGGTTACCAGGCTAATGGTTCCGTTGTCATTGACGTTGATGGTGGCCGATGAGCCGTTGCCTCCTCCGTGCATCCTGTATCCAACAGCCACCCCTCGGCCCTGGTTAGGGCCTTGCAAGGGTGCGTTGTAATGAGGGTGGGCCTTCATGGCCTCCTCAACCTCCACGCATCCGAAACGGGAGTGCGGCAGGCCTGTAGGCGACATATCGCCTTCTTGAACAGCGTTTTTCAGGCGCAATTCCATCGGGTCCACTCCCAGCTTTTCTGCCAATTCGTCAATTACGGTTTCGACGGCATGGGCAGACTGGGGCTGTCCCGGTGCTCTGTATGACTGAGTTTTTGGTTTGTTAACCACCACGTCATAACCGTCTACCAGGAGGTTGTCTATTTTGTAGGCACCCAAAGCAGGGAAAGCTCCACCACTGACAGGCGATCCAGGGTACG
>DTSF01000019.1 GCA_012965485.1 Dehalococcoidia bacterium | reverse complement strand
CACCAGGAATAACAGCGCCAGCCAACGATACATATGCAATGGATGATTTCGCCTCTATATAGGCCTAATCTGGCTAAGTTTAGCGGGGACTAATCTTTTCTAAAGGAGAATCACCAATCCAGTACCGTTTGAGCAAACGGTCTGAATTATTGCTCAAAGGAGTACGGCCGTGAAGTATACGCCCATTGTCAACGACTATGCATTCGCCGGGCTCGAGTTTGAGTCGTATTGATTTAGTACCTCTCACTGCTTCATTGAAGGTGTTGAATGCTTGTTCCTGCTCTTTAGTTAATCTCTCACCTGCCAACCAGAATTCGGTTGGATGAAATAAAATTGGATAATAAATCCTATCTCCCATAGATGTCTCACTAATCATGGAATGATATTCCAAATCATTCTTGAAAATGGAATGTTCCATTAAATTGATATTACGCAGCACTTCCTGAGTTTCTGAATCCATTGACCTGAAAACATTAAGACCATCGACTATAATTGAGTGACCGCCACGAGAATCTTGGACTATGCAGTGCCACAATATGTAATGAGCCAAATGATGATCCGTATGAGGAGGTAGCCCCTCAGCCGATGTTACCAAAGGCCGACTATTTCGATTTATGGACACGTCCGTTTCCATTATAACGTGTCCCAAGACTTCGAATAAATTATCTAGACTATGTTTACTAGTTGAGAAATAACTCCACCCTTTACCTTCAATATCGTTTAAGATAGATTGTGTCACTTTTAGCATAAGACTTAAAACCAACTTAAATGTTTGGATGGTATGAGCGCAGTCATAAGTGTTGACCTTAAGGATAAAGCTGAGCGTTCGGAGAGTTTTCCCGAAGAATGGAGTGGAGATCAAATTGAGATTTCTATCGAAAGATATGAGAAATTTCTGCGTTTGGCCTCGAAGTACCCCCTTGCATCAATCGCACCTACCCGTGATATTGACGAGATTTGGCATCTGCACATGTTGAGTCCTGTTTCATATTACAATGATTGCATGAAGCTTATTGGAAAGATTCTTGATCATGACGGGGGATTTGGTGCGAAATCAGAAGAACTTCCTGAACTTGAGTCGACATTCATGGAAACGTCAAAACTATGGGAAAAAGAATACGGAATTTCATACGTTGATGAGCCAAAATCACAATTGGATGGTGGGCTGAAGAAGTGCTGGCATAATTGTGTGAGTAGATGTCATAATGAATGTAAAACCTAAGTAAGTTTAGCGGGGGTGGCTTAGTCTGGCCAATTGCGCTATTTCTTCCAGCTCTTGAAAAGGGGGTCCTCGATAGGACGAAAAAAATAGGGTGAGTAACGGCTGCAGGACTGCACCGCCTCCCTCTCCACCACAGGTTAAAATAGAACCTCGACATCGACGAATTACCGCCAAGAGCCCCGCTCCGGCGAGATCGTCCCCACGGTTCAACTGACGAGCCCGGGCTATGGCGGATTTTCCCCTTGAGGTATCATCCCCAGCCAGCGCCATGTCGGTTGATTCACTGGACGGGAGACAACCCATGGAACCAGAATACAGGAACCCAG
>DTSF01000018.1:931-5831 GCA_012965485.1 Dehalococcoidia bacterium | reverse complement strand
TAGCTTTTGGACATCCTAATCGAACTGGGAGCCAACACTAAAGCAGCCTCTGACTCCTTGAGTCCAAGCACTTGAAATGGTTTCCCTCGGGGTTTGTACTGGTTGACGATTTCCTTGAACAGAAATTTCTTGTCCGGATTATAAAAAAGATGAAATCTGGTCAATATGACGTTGATGAAATTACGTTGGATGATTTTAATGAAGCCCTATACTCTATACGCGATGATGAAAATCTAGATAGCGTTACTGTTGTAGTGGCTGGAATTACTGGATTGACCCAACAACCTGCTGTTTTCGATCTCGAAGTATCAGAAATTTTTAACAAATAATTACCTGCTCGTCGGTTTGTAATGTCTCATAGGTTGCTATGAACGATTAGCTGTGAGCCCTAATTGACTGTAAATAACGATAAAAATGCGATTTCTACAAACTATAAATGGTTGGTATATGCCTCCGTTGCAGCGGGGGCATTTTTAACCGTCTCCGATCAAACGGGCACAAATATTGCAATGCCGAGGATTGCAGAAGATCTCTCTGCTGACATAACGACTGTGCAATGGGTATATCTTCTGTATACGTTGTCGATAAGTTCACTTTTGCTACCAATGGGCCGTCTGTCTGACCTAGTGGGAAGGAAAAGCATTTATTGCTCCGGGTTGGCAATATTTTCGATCGGAGCGCTAGGGGCGTATTTATCTGGGATATTACCTATCTTGTTGGCAGCTAAGGCTGTCCAAGGCCTAGGTGCAGCGATGATCCAGGCAAATGGTATGGCTCTGATGGCAGAATCTTTTCCTAGGAACGAGAGAGGGAAAGCTCTCGGATTATATATGATGATTATTGGGATTGGAGCTACCGGGGGTCCCGTTATTGGAGGATATCTAATAGGTGCTTTTGGCTGGCGGTCTATGTATTTGGCTATCCTGATGTTTGGAATAATGGCCCTCGTGCTTTCGTTTAAAATACTGAAAAAAGAGGAGTTTACGTCCTCCCAAAAAGATTTGTCCTTTGATTGGATTGGGGCGGCTTTATCTGCGTCAGCATTAGCATTGTTCCTATTGGGGTTAACCTATACCTATAGGTTAGGTTGGAGTAATTCCCTAGTGATTGTAGGTTTCTTGCTTTCGGCCATTTCATTAGCTGGGTTTATTTGGTGGGAAAAACGTAATCAGAACCCAATCGTTGATTTATCTCTTTTTTCCGTACCAGTATTTTCTCTTGGAATGGCAGCAAGATATTTGGCTTTTATGTCAGGGTCTTCGGCCTTTTTTCTAATGCCTTTTTATTTGATACAAGTGCTTGGACTCAAGGAGTCAGAGGCTGCTTTAGTGTTGGCTCCCAGTTCGATTATGATGGCTATAACGAGCCCGCTTAGTGGAAGATTATCTGACAAAATAGGCACTAAATGGCCAGCTGTCGCGGGTTTGATTTGTTGGGCGGCAGCGGTAGCTGTTTACACCACACTAACTGTCGATTCCTCGCCTTGGATTGTCGTTACAGGGATGTTTTTACAAGGTTCCGGAAATGGGATATTTGGTTCTCCAAACACAACTATGGTAATGAATGTGGTGGAATCAAATAGATATGGTGTTGTCTCTGCTCTGTTGAACATGGTTAGGACATCCGGTAACTTGACCGGAATAGCTATGGGTACTACTTTGGTGGTTTTCACTATGGCCTCAATGAATTACCCGCCAGATTTGTCCGCCATTGAATCGGTTGGGGCTACAGCCTATGGGGAGGGCCTGAAAACCGCATTCACAGAAGGCATAACTAGGGCTTGTTGGATTGGTACAGGGATCGTCGGATTTGCAGCACTTTTTACAGCTTTTAGACCCGAAAAACCAATTAGACAAAAGAAAACTACCAGTACTCGTTAAGTCGCTGTTATACTTTCCAATAGCAAACATATGGTATCAATGTAAGTGATAAGACTGGAAATGGGGTTGATATATGAGTGGATCTGATTACTCTTTTTCGACATTTTCAAAAAACGAATTCTACTCCCAGTTAAACGCGAGATTAGTGGATATGGCGGAAGTTGGGTCTGATCTGAGAATTGTAGATCTAGCTTGTGGAACTGGTGGAGTAACCCGTCTTATTTTGGAAAGAATAAACCGCACACGGGATACAGTAGTTATAGCACTGGATCATTCTCAAACGGCATTAAAAGCTGCTATGGAAGATCTTAAGGATATTTCCGATAATGCGGTCAGATACGTCCAGAGTGGTGTTGAAAATGTGTCGGAAGCGGTAAAAGATTCGGTAGACACCATTGTTTTTTGCAACGCTATTCATTATCTTCCTGATAAAGATACAGTAGTTCATGATATTGGCGCCGCCCTACGTACGGGAGGGAAATTCGCATTCAATACTTCTTTTTATGAGGGTGGACAGCATGAAGAGTCCTCAGCTTTTTATACTAAATGGATGTTCAAGGCTTTTCGGATCCTTAGGAAGGAGTATGGGTTGAAACCCAACAGAGCGGCAAAAGTGGAATCAAGGCGGCAACTGACTCCTGAGGAGTACAGTGATCTCTTGGAGAGAAACGGGCTCACCATACTCAAGCAAAAAGTCGATACTGTACAGGTTCCGATAGAAGGTTGGCTGGATATAAGTACCTTTTCAGATTTCATTGAAGGCACAATGCCAGGTGTTCCGATGAATGAGGCTAGTGCTGCATTGCAGGAAGGAATAAGACAGACCTACTCGGAGCTTAATGTTACCCACGTTCCCAGGAATTGGCTTGACATCATTGCTGTTAAACGCTGAGATCTAATATTCGTATATGCCCTTTTCCTATCAATCAAGCCTAGCTTTTGGACATCCTAATTGAGTTAGTTAGGTTGCTTACTTATTAAATAACTTAATCTATAATTGGTGTTCGTTACATTTTCGGTTCACCCAATATAGTGAGAGTATTTATGACGTCAACAAATGATCTTCCCGACCAGTCAGGCAGATATGGCCAGTTTGGTGGCAGATATGTTCCTGAAACTTTAATGCCAGCTATAAACGAATTGGAAGAGTCGTATCGCCAAGTTCAAATCGATGATAAATTCCAGGCAGAGCTATCCGAATTATTGATAAATTTTGTTGGTAGGCCTACTGAGCTCTATTTTGCTCCAAACCTTACCGAAAGATTTGGAGGTGCTAAAATTTTTCTTAAAAGGGAAGATTTGGCCCACACAGGTGCACATAAAATTAATAATGCTTTGGGTCAAGGTCTGTTAGCTAAGAAAATGGGTAAAACCAGAATAATAGCTGAAACAGGAGCAGGACAGCACGGGGTGGCAGCCGCAACTGTGTGTGCAAAATTGGGATTGGATTGTGTTGTTTATATGGGCGAGCAGGACATAAGAAGGCAGGCATTAAACGTTTTCCGAATGAAGTTGTTAGGGGCTGAAGTTATTTCTGTGGATTCTGGTAGCAAAACTCTTAAGGATGCAATTAACGAAGCGATGCGAGATTGGGTAACAAATGTAAATGATTCCTATTACCTAATAGGAAGCGTTGTTGGTCCCCATCCTTATCCTATGATAGTGCGTGACTTCCAAAGGGTTATAGGCTTAGAAACTAGGAAGCAAATTTTAGAGCAGATGGGAAAACTGCCCGATTATGTAATAGCCTGTGTTGGTGGTGGGAGTAACGCTATAGGATTATTTTATGATTTCATTGGTGATGAGGAAGTGGGCCTGGTAGGGGTGGAGGCGGGAGGAGATGGTATTGAATCCGGTAGACACGCTTCTACCATTTCAGCTGGATCTGTCGGGGTGTTACATGGAAGCATGTCGTATCTTTTACAAAATGACGATGGGCAGATTATAGAAACCCACAGTATATCTGCGGGATTAGATTACCCAGGAGTGGGTCCCGAACATAGTTGGCTTAATGATAGCCAAAGGGCATCTTATGTCAGTGTGGATGATTCCCAAGCTTTGGAAGGATTTAAACTGATGTGTGAATTAGAAGGAATAATCCCGGCCTTGGAACCCGCACACGCCGTATATTATGTATCCCAGTTGGCACCTACCTTGAAGAAAGATCAGATTATAGTAATGGGATTGTCTGGTCGTGGAGACAAGGATATGGAAACTGTAGCTTCGGAAATGGATGTTCAGGTGTAAAGGCACCATGAAATATTTTACCGCTAGATTGCCCCATGCCATTTTATGGAGAATTCCGCCGGTCCTTTTACTTATTTCCTTTTTGGTTCCTTCTATGGGTGTGATGTTTAACCATCATTTTCCTGACCAAAATCCTTATCATTCCCATTTTGCCAATGGCTTAAAGCATGCTCATGTGGTTTCGGGTGTACATACACATGGGAGGGCAAGTGACTCGACTTCTAGCAATGTTGCCCTTTTGGTCAAAAATGTTGGCATGAGTACACTTGGCACCCATATTGATCTTATTTATTCTGAGATTTATATACCATCACCCCCATTTGCATTGATTAAATCCTCAATTTTGACCATAAATATTCACGATGAAAGAAACATCACTGTAGAGACTCCACCACCGATTCTGTAGCGCTGTATGGAAATTCAGTGTATTTACCGTTTCGAAGGTGGAGATAAAAATGGTCTGGTTCCGCACTGCTACACTCATGTCGCTTTTGCTTTTAGGGTTGTACATTCAGTCAGGTATCCTGATTGAAGCGAACGGTTCTATTCGTTCATATGAAAAGAAAGTGGTTGGCGAATATGTAATCGGGTTAGGAACTACGCCGCCTTCACCATCAATGGGTGTTACTCATTTTGCTGCTTTTGTGGAAAATGAACAAACAGGAAACAAGTATGTGGATGCTGAAATAGAGTTCGTATCTTTTTTTTCAGCTATTGACCTGCCAGAAGTGGGCCCTGAATTGATGAAAAATAGCATTATGGACCCTATGTAT
>DTSF01000018.1:0-915 GCA_012965485.1 Dehalococcoidia bacterium | reverse complement strand
GGAGTGTGGTTCGTGATGTTGACGGTAAGAAGGGGGGGTGATGAGGTTTCAGTAGTATATGAGGTTGAGGTTCAAAAACCAAACCCGATTGTGCCAATTTTGACAGTGGGAACGTTACTTTTTTTCTTAGCCATTCTGAGTTTATCGTTGAGATCTTGGATAAAAGAATATAGAAGGAAATATAAAATTAGGAAAGTCTAGTGAGTCATAAAAATTTAACACTGCGGGTCTTCGGCATAGCTATTTTCTTTGCTGTGGTGATAGGTTGTGGCTTCCCTGATGGAGATTCTCTGGAAAATTCATCCTCCATAACTGTAGGCGAAAATACAGCAAGGTTTGATATCATAATCAATTCTGGAGAATTAGCCGGAGATGAAGATATATTCAGAATTAAAAAGAATGAAAATGTCAGTCTAAATTTTTCTTCAGATGCTGATATTAAGGTACATTTACATGGATATGATATAGAAAAAACTGTTTACTCAGGTAACGATCAGACGATGGAGTTCAAGGCAAATGCGACCGGTAGGTTTGTCATCACCTCACACGGAATCGAAGCAGAAAATCGGGAGCATGGGTCACATTCCGCACATTCGGGGCCTGAAACAGATCCTGATAATGTCATAGTAAAACCTGGTGTGCTGATAGAGTGGAAAATTGACTCAGACGAAAAAGTTCGTTTAATCAGTGGGTTACCTCCATCAGACCAAGCTAATCATGAATCTAAAGAGAAAACTCTAATTACATTAGAGGTGTATCCATAGCTTTCAGGAGAAATGGCAATAACTTGCAAAGGTGTGATTTCTCGTAAAGGAGCTCATCGTTGAAGATTCATCGGAGAGAAAGAAGTTGAATGCTAAAACAAAGCTTGGGAATCATCCACACTGACATAAGATGCCCTTTGGCTATCATTAA
>DTSF01000017.1:5193-5851 GCA_012965485.1 Dehalococcoidia bacterium | reverse complement strand
TCTAAAGATTTACCGGTTAGGACTTCAATCAAGTATCCACAAACGTCTGTAGAAACCGAATAATTCCAAGCCGTACCCGGTGAAAATTCCAATGGGATGGTACTTAACACATTCACGAATTTTTCGAGGTTTTCCTGTGACTCCTTTTCGATACCAAGTTCTCGATATGCAGCGTCAACATTCGTGCGTTCCATAAACCCGTAAGTTAATCCGGATTGATGACTAAGTAGATCTCTTATTGTCATTTCTCTATCAGGGTAGGTTGTTTTGTAGCTTCCAAGAATTCCTTCTTCGTATATCTTCAGGTCTTTGAAGGATGGAATATATTCTGAGACAGCGTCGTCTAACTGGAACAAACCCTTCTCATATAAAGACATCAACGCTACAGAAGTTATTGGCTTCGTCATCGAATATATTCGAAATATAGTATCCCGTTCAACGGGTTTAAGGGACTTCCTGTCCATTAACCCTAGAGTAGATATAAAACCTAATTGGCCATTCCTATATATTCCTGTAAGAGTACCTACATACCTATTTGTGTCTATGTAGTTTTCCTGCAGATAAGATTCGAGTTTTTTCAGCTTATCTGTTGAAAATCCAAAGGTGCCCATGTAAATTTGCCCGCTATTTCATTGGTATCTAAAGGTTAATTGTTGCT
>DTSF01000017.1:0-5183 GCA_012965485.1 Dehalococcoidia bacterium | reverse complement strand
ATATTTTCATTCTCCCCACTTGGATACCCCTCCGAACCTGAACCTTCTGTAGACTTTTGCAAGCCCCACAGGTGACAATGATACCTAAAGAATTTTTGGCTGATCCATTTTTATGATAGAACCTCTATGAGAACTAGAATTGTACAAAAAGGTCATATACATATTTTTCATCGGCTTCGCTTTAATCTCGTGTCAGGTAGATTCAAGCGCGGATACTACCAATAATTCGCTTAGACAGAAAATTGAAACGGCAACTCCATTTGTGCCAATTTTTGAAGATTTTGACAAAATTGTCAGAGCAACTGTAGAGGCTAGATTAGACAATTTTGAGATAAGTAGTGAGGTTGACAGTCAGCTTTCCATTGCTTTGACTGCAACATCTATCGCGATACACGGAACAGCAACCAGAACTAACACTCCTCAACCGACTTCTACAACAACCCCGTTTCCTACAATCACCAACACCCCAAGCCCCCTCCCTACATATACTCCACTTCCAACATATACTCCACTTCCAACATATACTACCGTACCCACCGCTACCCCAATACCACCAACAAATACCCCGATGCCGACTATTACACCTCCGCCTATTCCTACCAGTACACCAACTTACACACCTATACCAACCCCTTTACCGACAATAACACCAACGCCGACAATCACCTTAATAGATGTCTTGGATCAAGCCACAAAGAAGATAGTCAAAATCCTATCTGGAACAAGCGGAGGGAGTGGGGTTCTAGTGTCAGGCAATAATTCCCTAACTACCTTCATAATCACAAATGAACATGTCATTGAAAATCGATCTAGCATGCTTATAGAGCTTTACGACGGAAGTAAATACGAAGGGGAAACTATATTTGAAGATAAAGAGATAGATATAGCTGTTATTGAAATCAAGGCTTTTGATTTGGCAGTGTTTGATATAACCCTTGTTGGTCCCCCTGCGGTTGGTTTGGAAGTTTATGCCTTGGGTTATCCATTAAATGAAAACTACTCCGTTACTTCAGGGATAGTCTCAGCCAACCTTTATGAAGAAGATTCTGGTATTCAGATGGTACAAACTGACGCGGCTCTCAACCCTGGTAACAGCGGAGGAGCTTTAATCAGCAGGGATGGCGATTTGATTGGTATAAATACCAGCCGAAAGGAAAAAACTAGCTCTGGACGTATCGTAACAAATATGGGCTATGCAACCCTGATTGACGAAGTATATCAAAGGAGTCCTCATCTTTTTAACTTGGACATTAAAAAGTGAATTTAACACTCCTTCCTATTTCTATCCCGATAATAGTTCAAATTGACGCTTCATCCTATCGGAATGCTCGCTCGCGAATTTGGCAACTGCTTGAAAAATTGTATCGGGATCCAAACCTGCCTCTTTCAAAACTTCTCCCTCCGAGCCTCCACTTAGCCACATATCATCGTGATCCGAGACCAATGAATACTCTTCCGTTAAGGGGCCAACTCCTGCGACAGGCCACATTCTTTTAGTGCCAGTACTTACGACCATCATGTTGTACTTGGCCGAAGCAGGCAGCACATGATCCTTATATTCTTGAGATTGCCGATTAAATAGATCTTCTGAAACAGCCGATATTATACGGACGTTATGACCTTCAGATTCAATCTGTTCCATTTGGGCCACCAGATTACTAGTGGATGAAGCGCCTTGTACTACAATGTATCCTTCTTTAGGTTTAGATGTATCAAAATCCTTCAGTATATAAAACCCTTTGGCCGCAGCTTTGATATCCGAATCGGCCAATTTACTTCTATCTACCACCGGGAAATCTGGCCTTGCCACCTCTAAAACTATGACTCCCACCTTGGGATCTCTAGCCGCTATTTCTGCCGCTGCCAAATATGCAGGGGCGACATCGTTATAGTCCCAGAAATTAAGGGTTATCACTTGATCTCTTGGGAACAGTTTCCATACTTGTGGAGAAAATATACCAAAATGTGTGCGAGCGTCAGCTGCAGTTTCCGGACCAGAGTGACCTGCAAGAATATTCAAAACTCCTAACCTGAAGGGGCTGTCTTGGTTTTGCTGGCTCCAGACTCTCACCGGCAAGTACATAAGTGGCGTGAAAGCACCATAACTACCACTAAGTGCCCAGACTCCCGAATGTTTTTCAGGGTCGAGTGAGGCTGATTGGCTGACTAATCCAACTGCCGTCGATACATTGCCAGCCTCCTGTATTGCAGATCGGAGACGAACTCCAGCCGGGTTTGTGACTGGATCAAATTCTCCCCATATTGAGCCTTTCTCAACGTTGATAGAGTCAGCAAGATCAGCAGCCGCTAAAACTAGTCTATTATCAGTCACATAATTGACCCATTTAACGATTTCCGATATGGCCCTCCTACTCCCCTTAGGAACTCCAGGTTTCTCAAACATTCTAATTTCTAGTTCTTTCTGTTCCCCTGAGACGGGGTTTGTTACAGTTACCGTCTGGGGTTCAAGCGAAAGGGTCCTATAATCTAATCTTTCATCCATAAAAGGGTCGATACTGGTATCGATTCGGGTTGGAATTTGATCCTTCACTTGCTCGCCGATTTTCACCAACCTGTCGGCTATCCAGTCCCCTAAACCATTTTTATCCAACACTGACATTACGATATCGATATTCTCTTTGTACTGGATCAAACGTTCTCTTTCATCCAAAATGGGGCCATCTAAAATACCTTTAAATTTCACATTAAACCGATCTTCAAAGGTCGCCGCAAGAGCCAAAAAGTATTCGGAATTCATTGCAAACGTGTAGGGGTGGCTTTGAAAACTTGTGATCTGGTTCCCATATCCAGGTATTTGTCCATTTTCCGCACCAGGCCACCAACCTTTGGTGGTCTTTCCTATTAAGATCATGGGCCTGCGGTCCGACGGATCAGTATCCTCCATAGCTTTGAATGCAGCCACTACCTGGCTCATATCGTTAGCATCATCTACAGAAAATACATTCCAGCCATATGAAGTCCATTGATCTACAATCCTGTAGGATTCATATTGAGGCTGTATAACTCCACCAATTAGCTGGGCGTCAATCCCAGCGTTGTTGTAAGACAAAAGAACCCTCAGTCGTTTCCCGACCTGTTGGGCAACCGCTTGAGTCTTCATCTCTTGCGAATGACCAGATGTCATTGCAAACTCACCCTCCACTGCCATCACTTTTGGTGATTCGGAAGCACCTATAATATCCCAAAATGTGGCTTTCCCCGCGGCTGTAGCAATCCCTATTCCGGAAGGCCCTCCATTCACATCATTAGTCGCATCTGTACTCTCGCCAATGCGCGTATGCCTCTCACTTGAGCCTGCGCCATCGCTGGGTGATCCACCAGTCCATTTTGTTCAAGTATGGTTCGCATTCCCTGCTTAGATCTTCTAAAACCTATGCAATCGATTGGAAGTAATGTTTGGTTGTAATCCGCCTGATATTTTTTATCTCCAGTGTTTTGGTATTTCTGATATAAGGCCTCCCCTAAGACCATCCAAAGGGCATATGCAACTGGAGCGTTATGTCCTCCAGCTAGCATGAACTTGTCTGAATATGGATGCTTCGGCCTCCGATAATCGTATTTAAGACCACCTAATTCGGGGCCAATTAAGTGAGAGGCAACGGTGTAAGGCGTGTAGGCCAACGGCCCACCAAAATGACCTGTCTGGCAATAGTTACCCATCATAACAATTGTCATCGCTGTCAAAAATGACACATCATCTAGGTATTGTTTATCAAAATCGGGTAGGGTCACTTCACGGGCATCAAGGACTGATGACAAGGTGACCGTACTTACTTTAGGCATGTGCTAAATACGTCCTATTTATTATTTACCGTCAAACCACCCATCATGCCTGCCAAAAATAAAATATCCCTACAACCAAAGCAGCAAGCATATCCTTTAACTCGGAAGGCAAAAACCGGCTAGTGAATCTTATTGGAGGTGAGTGTTTCAGTCAACCAAAAAAAACTAATAATTAGCCTTACAGATCAGGATGGAAATTTGTAAGCCCCAAGCTCTTTTCATAGGTCCGGGCGATTCTGCAAAGCATCGGTTCGGACAAAGGATGTCCTGACACTTGAATACTGAGTGGAAGTCCATCCTTATTAAGTCCAGATGGGACAGATACCGTCGGGTATCCGTTGTAATCGAAGGGAACCGTAAACCTTTGAAAGGAGGTCCCTCTTCTATCGTCCATAGGTCCATAACTTATGGAGTCATCGACATAATGAGGGGGCCTTATTACTGTCGGAGATATCATTGCATCTGTGCCGACAAAGGATCTTCTTAACTTGCCATTGCACAAAGCTCGCTGGCGAGATGCATCTATATATTCTTGACTAGTCACAGATAAACCATGTTCTAACCAACCCCTGAACCACAACCCATATTCTGATGCTCTTTCCGGGAAAAAGGAGGAATGAGCATTCAAGGCCTCAGCGGTACAAAGAGTCTTCCAAGCGGGGAGGAAGGAATCAATATCATCTAGTTCAATATTTTTTATTGTGGCTCCATGGTACTGTAAGATTTCTAAAACATTTCGAGTAGCTTTAATGATCTCTCCATCCACTCCATCCTCTGAATAATGTTCTGAATAACCTATCGTCACACCATCTAAATTGGCATTTTCAATATCGTTAAATGTCGGGGCTATAGTTGGAACCGTAGTCAAATCATTTTCATCAAATCCGGAAATTACAGCCAATATTAGAGCTGCATCTCTAACATCACGGGTCATAGGGCCCACATGATCAAGTGTCTGTGCTAGATCCAGGACGCCGAATCGACTTACACGCCCGTAAGTTGGTTTAATTCCAACCAGTCCGCATGCAGAGGAGGGAAATCTAATAGATCCTCCGGTATCACTACCAAGGGAACCGGTGCAAAGGCCCAAAGCTGTGGCTACCCCAGAACCACTTGAAGATGAACCAGCCCATTTGTCGGTATCCCAGGGGTTTTTAGGTATAGATCTTTTGGGGTTGTACCCTCCCATTGCTCCTTCAGTTAGGTTTAATTTACCTAAAATTACCGCCCCGGCACCCTTTAGCCGTGAAACGACAGTCGAATTATAGTCAGGGATGTTTTCTTCAAGAACAGCCGTCCCTCCCATAGTTCTAACCCCTTTCGTGTAGCACAAATCCTTAATTGCGACGGGAATGCCATGTAGTGGCCCACGTATTTTC
>DTSF01000016.1 GCA_012965485.1 Dehalococcoidia bacterium | reverse complement strand
GAGCGGGAATCTTGGTAGGCACCTCAGACATTTTCATTTCAAGTTGGCTTACCATGTTTTTACCGGCAACATCCCAAGATGCAACATACAACCTTATCCTATCAAGAAGGGTACCTAGTAAAACTGAGGCCGCCAAAATAGGCGGTCCCCAGACGCTTCTTCTTACTGGATTCCATATCATGGTGAACCACGGCAATATGAATACCAATATAAATATCGTTATGAATAAGTATAGATACGGTCCCTTGACAAATAATTCCAAAACCGCCTGTTCTGAAGGCTTCTTCCCATACCAAAACACATTAAAGCTTGAAAACCAAAACCAGAACCAAAGAAGCGATAGAGCAAGCAGTAATTTGCCAAGCCCCCAAAACTGATCCAGCCCTATATAATCCTTATACCCGCCAAATTGCCTAAGGAAAAACATTGTGAGCATCACGGTAGCCACGCCAGCTTGCAATGCGTTATGGGCATGAGTTATTGGATACAAAGAATCTATCCAACCTGGGACATGAACCATCAAAAACTCTACACTTATAAAAAAGTGTACGAACACGAGCATCATGAAATAAAAAGCCCCCACAACCCCCATTCGATGGTGTTGCCAATTCCACTGTGCTGAGGTGCCCCGCCAACCCAAAGCCAGCTTCCTTCCCCATTTTTTCTTCCATCCTTCTCCATGATCTCTTAAAACCGCAAGATCTGGGAGAATGGATAACCATAACAAGGCAAATCCTAATAGAACTAAGCCTATTATCGCTAAAGTAGCCCATATATGGGGAGAATAAGCCGGAACACCTCCCCCCCAACAAAATACCCAACAACTATCCATGTCTTGAGCTTTTTGCTGACCATAGAACCAAAGGCTTCTTCTACCATTTTCCAAAGATGGCAGAAGCCATATCAAAGGGATATAAATAAGCAAATTCAGACAACCAGCTAGAGTCCAGATTTCAGCAGCCCTAGATATAGGTCTTCTCCAATGAGAATTAGCAATTCGGGGTGCTATGGCAACCATTGGAGCTGCTGAAGAAGTAGTCATCAAGAAGGCAAACAAAGCTACGTAATATCCCCATGCGGCTTTATCATCAAAGCCAGAACTCAGCCTCATCACAAAACCTATAAGGCCGAGGATGAACATGATCCCAAACAAGGCGGCAAATTGCCAAAACCTATTAGATGTAACAGAGTGGATACTTAATAGTCCATCTGACACAGCCTTTCTAGTCTCTGCCGAGTTGTCTGTTTCTACATAGGATTCTACTACCCTAGTTCCAGGATCAGTAACCATGGGTGACCCCAAAAGACTCATCAACTTTTTTTAGGTAGATAACGTTGGTCTCTGTACCTAAATTCTCCATCAGGCGATATCCACGCCCCCCTTCTTGCATTGCGTCCTCTTTCATTTTGGACACCGTACTATCAGGGTCATTAAAATTACCAAAAATAAGCGCATTAGTGGGACAGGCATTCACACAGGCTGGATTAAGACCTCTGTCTCCATCCTCTAAAACTTCATTGTCCCTTTCAGATTCTCTGGTGGACCTTTGGATTCTTTGAACGCAAAAACTGCATTTCTCCATTATTCCGCGGCTTCTAACCGTCACATCTGGGTTTAGCTGATTTTTGAGACTTTCAGGCCACTCTGGCTCCCAAAAATTGAAAAACCTGACGTGATAAGGGCATCCATTCGCGCAAAACCTTGTACCTATGCAGCGATTGTAAACCTGTACGTTCAGTCCCTCATCATTATGATAAGTAGCGTAGACTGGACAAACTGGCTCGCAAGGCGCATTTCCGCAGTGTTGACACATAATAGGAATAAATCTGGCCTTCACGTCTGGGTACTCACCTTCCCAATACCTTTCAATCCTTATCCATTGTATGGCTCTGCGCTGATTAAAATGTTCTTCTAAATTGATGGGTATATTGTTCTCAGATTGACAGGCAACCACACACCCCTGGCACCCAGTACACCGATCAACATCAACAACCATTCCCCATTTATTAGAATCTACCATCGATTTGCTCCTATTTTTTTCCTCAGAGGTTCTAGTGTCCTAATTATGGTCACCAGAAGTGATTTCAATGATATGGTGATGTTCGTCGCGCGGAAATTCGGGAACGGTATTTTCAAATTTCGGGACGCGAATCCATTCACCGGTTGCTGTGATATTGGCTCTAGTTGCAGCCCAAGCCAATGATCCATTTTCAGAGTCAAGTTTGGGATCGAGGATCGACAAAATATTTGCACCCCTTCCTGCTGAGTACCTGCCGCCATCCCTATGACCTTGTCCTATAGGAATTCCTATAGTGTCCGGTGGCACAGCAGGATTAGGCATTGCCAAGGCTTTAATGGTCCGGCCATTTGATGGTCGGATCTCCAACACATCCCCTTCTGATATTCCTTTTTCCTCAGCAACTTTATGGTTTATTTCAACCCAAGTTTGCCATGTGGCGGTCGATATAGCGTCTGGCATAGCCTGAAGCCATGGCAAAGCAGCTGCACTACCATCACTTAACGTAGAAATAAATGGTTGTATATAAAATTCTTGATCAAGTCCGCCAAACTCTGGAGACGCTACACCATCAAGCTTCGTAACCTCCGGAACATCATCTACCTTGGAGGATGTGTCCCACCAGCCCCCTCTTTGAAGAACCCCATTCCAAAAGCCTTCAAAGCTATTCGAGCCTGTCTGGCCTCGATCCAATTCATATAACCTTTTAGCATCATTTCTAATTACTTCTCTAAAAGTTTCTCCGTCCAATCTTAAATCTTTACCCATTACTTGGGCAGTGGCCATGAGTATATCGGCGAACCCTTTGGTGCCAAGATTGCTACCCCTATGCTCAAAGAAAGGCCTTACTACAGGCTGCTGAAACCCTACCATCTGATAGCCAGGACCGGCGAGTGGAACGTCCGTACCCCAATCTTCCAAAAAATGGTGTTGGGGCAATATTAAGTCGGCTATGGAGGTAGTATCATCCATCATACCTCCAAAACTGACAATTAAAGGCACACTATCCAAGGCTACCTTCATGTCAACGGTATCTGTCATTCCATAATAAACATCCGCATCCTTAACCATCAAAACGCTAACGTTTCCGGCTTTCATTTCTTCTGCCAGCCGATGAAACTCTGAAAACGAATTAGAAGGGGACGCAACACCAACCCCATCAATAGGTGAGGTCGGATTCAAAAGAACTCCACCTTTTTTTCCAAAGTTTGAAGCCACATGGTTTAGAGAGTAGATAGCTTTCAGATTTTGAGTACCGTTTGTATGTGCACCGGCAGATCCTCCACCTAGAGATATCGGATGTTCACTATGAGAAAAGTCCTCGGCGATTTGATTGATGGTATCGACAGATACTCCAATTTCTTTCGCTACATTGGCGGGGGAGTAGGAATCGAGTACTCCATCAGCATCCAGATCGCCAAAAACCGCGTTCGAGTGGCTCGAAGATAAAACCTGCATGATACTCATTGCAAGCAACCCTTCAGTTCCAGGATTCACATGCACCCATTGGTCAGCATTTGCAGCAGTCATAGAAAATCTTGAATCTACATGTATAAGCTTACCCCTGTGCTCATGTCCCTGCCTAAATTCTCCGTAGCCTCGGGCGTATCTCGTGGGAGACACCCAGGAGGACAAGAAATCTGCTCCAAAAGACAGGACCAAATCTGCATTATCGATGTCAAATTCAGGAATCGAATCGGTGCCGAACACTTCCTTGAGAGCGCCCCTAAGAACATTAGTCTCCAATGCTTCATATGACAAATAACGAGCACCGAGCGAATCAGCAAATTTTTCCAGCACAAGCCCTGCATGGCCTCCAGTCGGGCTACTGACAAAAACTGCCTTATTACTTTCGTTGGAATTCTCAAGTTCACCCAATCGCGAGCTAAGTCTTGCTATGGCATCGTCCCAGCTTATTTCTCTGTATTCCCCAGAACCTCTTGTACCAGTTCTAACCAGTGGGGCGCTTATACGGTCAGGATGATAAAGTCCTTGAAGGGCCGCTTCAGAGAGTGCGCTATGCCCGCCCAGATTAAGTGGATAGTCTGGATTCCCTTCCACTTTTTTGGCTCTACCCTCCATTACTCTTACAACAATCCCTTCAGAGCTCCCGCCCTGGTGATTTGTAGTTGCGTACCAGTTGTCGATCCCAGATACCAAATCCTCGGGCATAGCAGGAGGAGAGTCGATTAAAAGCTCTTTCTCCGGTAACCCACAGGCCTGGAACAGAACAGCAGCACCGGCTGACCCTCCCATCAGGGTCAAAAATTGTCTTCTAGTTAAAGCCATGGACTACCTCTAATAGTGACATGTAACACAGTCCGTTGGAGCATTATTTTGCTTATGACAGTTAACGCAGTCACCCATCTTGAGAGCTCTAATTTGCTTAACTTTATCCATACTCGCCACATCTCCGTGACAAGTGGCGCACACATCTTTAGCCTCTACCCCTTCCTTCTCAGAAAAGTATCTTATGTGGGCTTCATGTACAAAACGAACATGATCTGGAACTCTATGGACTCTAACCCAATGAATAGATCTTCCATCCTCGTAAAGGCTTCTCATTTTTGTAATACCTTCTAATTCGTCACCAACAGCCGAGTGGCATGTCATACACAGACCTGCGGCCGGAACAGATGCAGCAGCTTCTTTTTCAACAGTCCGGTGACAGAAGGTGCAATCCATACCAAGTTCTTTCACATGGGTTTCATGAGGAAATTCGATTGGCTGGTCTGGGCCATCGTGCCCAAATATAACGGGCCTACCCAACCATGATGAAATCACGAAGGTCAAAACCAGAACTACACCAATGAAAACCCCAAGCAGGACAACGCCGAGCACTCCCAGCTTAGCGAGCTGGGTTCCCGTCGGTTTCTGAGGCTGGAAATCACCTGGTATCAAATCAGCACTGTCCTATGTTAAATCCAAAATTCAGGGTATATAGCTCTAATAGCATCTAACCCGCCAGCAAATGCAGTAACAACAAAGTAGATTGCAGCAGCGAAAGACACGGCAGCAACCAAATATAAAGGGGGTCGCAACTTTGAAAGCAAAGCCGGCAGATGACGCGATTTAACCAAAGAAGGTATCGCGTTGTGACCTATCAGCATATTGGCGGCAAAAATGATTATGAACAACACAAAAAATGTCATATTGTGTGTGAAAATTTTTATATCCGCCCAGACTGCGGCGCTAATATAATTTGGATCTATCTCCAATTGCCTGTTACCACCTTTTTTTTCGACGAACATAACCTAGTTATCGTCTAGTCAATCGGGTGAAAATTATCACATTCACATATTAGGGGTGTCAAGGGAACTCTCAGTCAAATTTTTCAGTTTGTAAGTGGAGACTCGATAACCTAAAATCCTGATTCTGAGGCTAGTCACCTACATTCAGCGATGCTTCAGAGACAAGAAATAAACAATGAGGTGTCTGATGGGGCGATTAAAAGGCAAGGTTGCATTAATTACTGGTGGTAGCAGAGGTATGGGAGCCGCCGAAGCCAAAATGTTTGCTGACGAAGGCGCTCACGTAGTCATAGCTGACATACTAGAAAACGAAGGAAGAAAAATAGCATCTGAAATAGCCGCTTCTGGTGCAAGATGCGTATTCACACAGCTTGACGTGCTCAAAGCCTCAGAATGGGATTCGGTGATTGGAACAGTTATTTCAATTTTTGGAAAATTAGACGTATTAGTAAACAACGCAGGAGTTACATCTAGAATGATGTTACTAGACACCTCAGAATCAGAATGGGATCGAGTCATGGATATCAACACAAAGGGAACATTTTTAGGAATAAAAGCGGCTATACCTGCTATTCGCTCTTCAGGAGGAGGATCAA
>DTSF01000015.1 GCA_012965485.1 Dehalococcoidia bacterium | reverse complement strand
GGCCGAGATTGGTTTAGGTGTGAGAGAACCTGAGGCGGATGTGGCTAGAGTCTTAGACAGATTGGTGGATTGTATAGTTGCCCGAGTTTTTTCACACAATAGTTTAATAAAATTGGCTAATAACACTGACTTGCCAGTAATAAATGCCCTTTCCGACAAAGGCCATCCTTGCCAAGCGATGGGAGACTGTCTCACAGTATATGAACATAAAGGGAAACTGGAAGGTTTGAAGTTAGCTTTCATAGGAGACGGAAACAACATAGCAGGAAGTTTGGCTTTAGCCTGTTCAGATGCCGGGATGGATTTTTCTATTTCTTCTCCAGAACAATATCAATTACCACTAGAAATATGGAAATCTGCTCAAGAAATTTCTAAGACAAAAGGCACTAACCTAATGTGGACTCCGGATCCAAAAGAGGCTGCAAAAGAAGCTGATGTGATATATACAGACGTCTGGGTAAGTATGGGGGACGAGGAAGAAAAAAATGAAAGGCTAGAGACCTTTTCCCAATACCAGGTAAATGAATCCCTAGTAGAATACGCTAAGCCAGACTTTCTATTCATGCATGACATGCCGGCCCACAGGGGAGAGGAGATTTCAGAAAACATGCTTGACCATAAAAATTCTGTTGTATACCAACAAGCTGAAAATCGACTTCACGCTCAAAAAACCATAATGTCTGAATTAGTTTCGAGCTAAACCCTCAGTGTTTATTTCCAATTAAAAACACAAATCTGCAAATTTAGGCTAACAATATGCAAACTGGAAACGGGCAACTCAAGAAACCGATAGTTGCGATTGTTGGACGACCTAATGTAGGAAAATCAACTCTATTCAATCGGCTTATCGGGCAAAGGATGTCAATAGTCTCGGACATTGCAGGTACAACCCGTGACAGGATAATCTCAGAGACCGACTGGGCTGGGAATCCTTTCATATTGGTGGACACAGGAGGACTAGACCTGTTTTCTGATGACGACATTTGGAATCAAGTAAAATCACAAATCCATTACGCCATCGGTGAGTGTGATGTGGTGATTCTATTAGTAGACATATCAGATGGAGTGACATCAAACGATCAAGATATTGTCGATATCCTTCGCAAAACCGGCAAACCGGTTGTAGCTGTAGCCAGTAAGGCAGATAACGAAATTCGTGATCATATGGTTTCAGAATTGTATTCACTTGGTATGGGGGACCCTGTGTCAATCAGCGCCTACCACAATAGGGGATTGGACGATATGATGGAAAGAGTAGTGGCTCATTTCCCAGCCAATAAATCCTTTCCAGAACCCGAGGCAGACCTTGGTTTGGCGATTGTAGGTCGGACAAACGTTGGGAAATCAATGTTGCTAAATACTTTATCTGGAGAGAATAGAGCTATAGTCAGCAATACGGCTGGCACAACTCGAGATAGCCTAGATGTAGTCATAAAATACAAAGATAAAGATATTCAGTTAATAGATACAGCTGGCATACGTCGGAGGGGGCAAATTGAATATGGAATCGAGAAATATAGTGTGCTTCGTTCAATTCAATCCATTGATCGCTGCGATGTCGCCGCCCTTGTTATTGACGCTTCAGAGTTTGCCACTGCCCAAGACACTCATGTAGCCAATTATATTCTTGAAGCGCACAAAGGAATTGTCATTCTAGTTAATAAGTGGGATCTATCAGATCAACTTGCCACGAATCAACAGGATATGGCCAACCAGGTGAGAGGCAAATTTAAATTCGCCCAATATGCTCCTATTTGCTTTACTTCAGGGTTGACAGGGTCCGGGGTAAAAAACATGTTGGATACTGCAATAAAAGTCCAATCCGAAAGGTCAAAAGTTATTCCACGAGCAAATGTTAGGCGAACGATCATGACTGCGGTTGCCAATCACCCACCTCCGGTGCAAGGAAAAAAAGAACTGAAAATATACAGTGCCATGCAGGATAGTTCTAGGCCGCCCAGCTTCACCTTTTTCGTGAATCACGCAGACATGGTTCATTTTTCCTATAAGCGTTATTTAGAAAATAGTTTGAGAGAAAATTTCGGATTCGAAGGAAGCCCACTAAGACTTCGGTTTAGCGGCAGAAGTAGGAGAACTGACCAATGAGCGTGTACTTAGTGGGAGCGGCTCTTGTTATTTTCAGTTATTTATTGGGTTCCGTGGCCTTTGGTCTAATTATCACAAGAATGGTCAAAGGAATTGACATTAGACAATACGCCAGCGGCAGCACCGGCGCAACAAATGTTATGCGGGCCTGCGGGTGGCGTTGGGGTATATTGGCCTTCGCATTAGATATGTTCAAAGCCGCGCTACCGTTGTTGATAGTGATCTATATTTACGATTTTGGGATTCCTAGTTGGGTACATCCAGTAATAGGGCTAGCCGCGATTTTTGGACATATATGGCCGATATTTGCAAATTTCCGAGGAGGGAAGGGAACAGCTTCGGGTTGGTCGGCTCTAATTGTTCTGTCCCCTTGGTCCGGTCTGATAGCTGGTATCTTTTCATTCCCATTTATGTTATTCACAAGATATGTATCTCTGGGATCTATAATTGGCTCTCTATCGGGAGGTATCGCAATAACAACACTATCAATCTTTGGATATATTGAACCATCGTATTGTGCATTTGGACTGGTAGGATCGGCGCTGACTATATTGAAACATAAAGACAATATAAATCGGTTACTAAACGGTACTGAGCGAAAAATCGGAGCAACTAGTGACTAAATTACTAATGTCCTACCTCACAACCATATGGCCCATATAGCAATCATTGGCTCAACAACATGGGGCACCACACTGGCCATAATTAATTCAAAAGAAGGGAAGCATGTTTCCCTTCTAGTAAGAACTAAAGAGGAATCGAATCTACTACGAAAACATCGTGAAAACAAACGTTTTCTACCAGGAATCACATTTCCAGATACCCTTGAAATAACATCAAAAAGCCAGGACCTTATTCCGAAAACAGATTTACTTATAATGGCGGTACCATCACAGACATTCAGGAAAAATATCAGGGTGGTATCAAGCTACGTTTCTGCATCCACCATCATAGTAAGTGCGTCGAAAGGTCTAGAATCCACTTCTGGTATGAGAATGACAGAAATAATAAAAGAAGAAATCCCTGATTTGTCGCATGATAACATTTGCGTTCTATCTGGGCCCAATTTATCTAACGAAATCTTGTCTGGTAAACCTTCTTCATCAGTAATATCTTCCATCAATATATCAACAGCAAAATCAGCCCAATCGATACTTAGATGTTCTCACCTACGTTTGTACACCAACACTGACGTGATAGGAGTAGAAATATGCGGGGCCTTGAAAAATATAACAGCGATCGCGGCTGGGATATGCGACGGGCTTAACTTAGGAGATAACACAAAGGCTTCGATAATAACCAGAGGTCTCGCAGAAATGGCCCGCTTCGGTAGTGCCATCGGTGCGGAACCATCTACTTTTTCTGGCCTGGCTGGAATGGGAGATCTCATAGCGACATGTTCGTCAGGATTAAGTCGCAATAACCAGGTGGGCAGAATGCTAGCCAAAGATATGTCTTTGAATCAAATCGAGAAATCTATGGACAACGTGGCTGAGGGTATTGAAACGGCGAAAGCTGTTGTATCAGTTGCTAATCGGCTGAATATGGACTTACCAATTGCCCAGGCTGTATATAACATTTTGTTTGAGAATTTATCAGTGAGAAACGCCGGCGAGGAATTAATGGGCAGAACATTAACTTCAGAAAACTAGGTTATATACTTGCAGATAATACAACTGTTTACGGCCTCCCTTTTGACTGGGTTTTCTGGCGCAATAATGCCAGGGCCACTTCTTATTTACACAATTGGTAGAAGTTTGTCTCATGGCTTCATTTCAGGAACTTTAGCAGCGATAGGACACTCACTGTTAGAGCTGTTTTTAGTAATCGGGCTCACCTTCGGACTAGACCGACTTCTTAACAATCAAACTGCAGAATTCATTATCGGATCCGCCGGAGGTTTGTTTCTACTTTGGATGGGATGGGGAATGTCAAAGAACCCAGTTGGAAGCGCAATACCAATTGTCGATACATCTGATGCTGATTCTAGTCGAGGACCTATTTCAGCGGGAATAATTTTGAGTGCAACTAATCCCTATTTTTTCGTGTGGTGGGCCACAGTTGGTTTGAGTTTCATTGAAGAATCAAGAGAAGCGGGAACCCCAGGGACCGCCGCCTTTTATACCGGCCACATATCCTCCGACATAATATGGTATGCCATGGTCGCTTTAGCAGTTTCTTCTGGCAAGAAGTTTTTGAGCGACACAACCTATAAAGTGATAGTACGTTGCTGCGGTATCTTTCTCATATGTCTTGGTTTCTATTTCGCCTATGCCGGCAAGGATTTTATACAAGGAATATTGACCTAATTTACATATCATCAAATTCGTATAACACGGCGACGGCCGCAACTATTCCAGCAGTTTCTGACCTTAATATTCGCTTACCTAAAGAAACTGAAGTTGCACCGCAATCTGCTGCATTCGAAACTTCCTGTGATGTGAATCCACCTACCGGACCTATAATCAGGTCAATAGATGTCACATTTAATACTGGATCCCGACGCATTCTGGATAAAACCTGCTTAATATTTTGGTTTTCTTCTTCCCAAGGTATAAGCGCAACAGGATTTAGGTTCTTTATCATATTAGAAAATAGGATAGGGTCTGATAGTTGAGGCACCACAGACCTGCCACTCTGCTCAGCGGCCTCTTTTATTATTCGTCTCCAACGGTCCATCCTAGAATGGCTTGGGTTCGAAACCTCGGTCCTCTCAGATGTAAAAGGAACAAACCGTGAAATACCGGCCTCGACCCCTTTCTGCAAGGCATATTCGTACCTTTCAGATCTTATCAACGCTTGATAAAGGGTGATAAAAATTCCTGATTCATTATGTGAATCCTTGGTTGAAAGTATAGTACCTAAACTAGTTTTGGCTTCAACTGCATCCAAGCGAACTTGGTAGTCCACACCGCTGCCATCAAACACTACTACTTCATTCCCATTCCTAAGCCGCAAAACCTTTTTCATTTGCGAAGAAGGTTCCCTTGAAAAATGGACCTTCCTATCTTGTATGTCAGATGGGTCAATAAAAAACCTATGCATAACAACCTAATTCAGTCACAGTTTAAATATCGATCGCTGCATTCTTGGTAGCTAACACCGCTGTCCAATCACCATCAACAAGAACTCTATCGAAATGCACCCCATGTAAGGAGTATTCTTTTTCGACGTCCTCCAAAGAACTTTTCAAAATCCCAGACAGTACCAACCTTCCACCATTCGCAACTGCACCTACTATATATTCCGACAAATTTATCACAACTTTAGCGGCAATATTTGCCAGAGCAACATCAAAGGTAGTATTTTCAACTCTGATTTCAGGAAAAGAGCCATTCAATATGGTTACTTGAGAAGAAATACCATTTAATTCACAATTTTCCAAGGCAACCTCAACCGACCGTGACTCTATTTCTATGCCAAGAATATCTCCGGCGCCTAACTTTGCTGCCGATATCGATAAAATTCCGGAGCCACACCCGACATCAATCACTTTCTCCCCACCAACAATGAGAGTTTCGAGGAGTTCCATGCACATCCTGGTTGTTGGATGATGACCAGTTCCAAAAGCCATACCTGGGTCCAATTTTATTAAAACGTCGTCATTCAAAGGTTGATGAGTTCTCCAGGTAGGGCATATCACAAGATTAGATCCAACCCGTATCGGATGAAAATACTCCTTCCAATTAGATTCCCAGTCTTCCTCCTCAACTTCTCTCTCTTTTATTTCAGAGATAGGTGCAAAATGAGCCACTAATCTAACAGCGATTTC
>DTSF01000014.1 GCA_012965485.1 Dehalococcoidia bacterium | reverse complement strand
AACTCCTCAGCACTCTGCCTAACATCTATATAAGGCAATCTAGAATTCCGAAAAACAAGAAAGGTTTTGTCGAGATGAACATCAATACTTGCAGGCTGAATAGCATTTTCCCCCAAAGGGTCAACAACTATCCTGCCAGCAGCAATCTCCTCCCTTATTGTTCGGTCGCTAAGTACCATCGTTGGTCTCCGTAATATTAAATTCTGATTCTGTCAATAGCTCGAGAACATTCCCGAAAAGACGTTCCATTCAGAGTCACCACAACTATCACTTAATCGCAAACAAAGTATTAACAGTCACACTAATCTCCAACTGACCGCTATTTATTGAGGTAGTCGGTGCAGCAGCCATCATCCTCATACCATAATCAGCCTCATATGGAGACTGAATAGAGCCGGATCCCATCTCATCTAATGAGATTATGGGACCCAACTCGACATTGGTCAAAAGAGCATATTCTTGAGCTTTGTTGACTGCGTCTTCCACTGCCATCTTTCTAATCGTTGTCTTGTACGGACTAGGATCATCAACAGTGAAATCAACACCATCAATCCGAACATAATCACCCCCTGCATCCGCTGCACTGTCGATTATTTTCCCCACTTTATCCACTTCAAAAACCTTAGCTTTTACAGTGTTACTTACAGTGTAGCCGGTAAGTACCTGGGTACCGATCCGTTTGCCGTTAATTGTCGCTTCCTCGTAGTCATATCTAGGGTATATACTGAACCTAGTTGTCTGGATATCATTCTCTTCGACACCAAGTTTTTTTATGGTTGCGATTACTGAATCCATAGCTATAGATGCTTCAGACCTAGCCTTACTAACCTTACCGGCAAACACTTCAACTCCAATCTCGAGTATTGCAACATCGGGCTCCACGGATATCGTCCCCGTACCGGAAACCCTTATCCCACCTTGTACTTCATTGACGCTTAAAGAATCTGAATTGGCAACACCTTTTACAGTTGCTCCGTCTGCAAATGTGGCGGAGGAAGCATAAACAGGCGACAGGGGTGTTTGTTCTAGAGGCGCGACATTCCTATCGGTGATTGGATCATTGTTGGAGCAAGCCAAACCCGTAATTATTATCAGTAGTGCCAAAACAATAAGCTTATTCATCTGGTCACCTATAAATAGTACATTTAGGGCAAATATTAACCTTTTAAAGGATACAGCTATCCGGATTCAAAAAACCTGTTTTGTCACCGGCTTCTTGTATTAAAAGATATAATTAGATGCCATGTACATTTATGAGAGAAAAATTCAAAGGGCAATTCGCGAAATTATTGAAACATCAATATTGGCTATGTTTGTCTTTTCTATTTTGTATATTTCAATTCAAAATTACCAAGTCGAGGGCTCCAGCATGACCCCAAATATCAACCAAGGCGATTGTGTCATAGCCAGCAAAGCTGCCTACTGGAAAATATCAGAAACCCGCTTTGGAATTTTCTCAGAAAGCAACATTCCTATATTAAAAAGCAGATATTTATTTGGAGATCCAGATATAGGCGATGTCATAGTGTTCACCTACCAGAATGACCCGAATCGCCATTTCATAAAAAGAGTGATAGGTAAGGAAGGAGATAGCATTCATATCAATGATGGTGCAGTTTTCTTAAATAGCGTTTTATTGGAGGAACCATATCTCGACCCCTCGTTAACCGATAGTTCCAATTGGGGTCCAAATGTTGTAGGAATAGGAGAATATTTCGTCCTGGGTGATAACAGAAGAGCAAGCAATGATTCTAGAGCTTGGGGAACAATTTCGGCCGAACACATAATAGGAAAATACCTCGGACGATATCCTTCCTCAGTGTGTTCTTTATCACCTATTACACAGGAAACTTACGATAAATAACAAGGTTTTCTTGAAGACAGGAAATTCTATATATAGAATTGATCTTTAGTGAAACTAAATTGGGCCGGTAGCTCAGTTGGCAGAGCATCGGACTTTTAATCCGAGTGTCGTGGGTTCGAATCCCACCCGGCTCACCATTTTCTTTTTACTGTGTTTTGCGCCTAAATGGCGCATCTCACCACCACCCCGCCCCGATTCAGTTTGGCTGGTTTTGTTAACACTTTTTGGAAGGGTGTTAGCTAATTGCTCATATCTATCCTTCAAATCTGGGTTCCACGGACGCTTACCGTTAATCATGTAACTTAGGTAAGCTGGAGTAATTCCTAATATCTCTGCTTGTTTTCTAAGACTCATTGTCTATTCCCCTAAATACCTATCAGTTGTCAAATTTAAGTTGTATTGCCACGTTACGTATTTATTACTAGTACTCCTTGCACGCATTATGGCTTCGCCCCATTTAGTCAGTTTAAGTTCTTCATCTTTCACAGTGGGTTCAACTTTTATGCTTCTTAACTGTGTTAATACATCCGTCAAGGCCATTGGGTTTTCAACAGGGTTTCGCTCCCCTTCCTCAGCCCGAAGTGCTAATGCATGCACTGCCTCGTAACTCAGTTTTGAGTCGGTTTTATGGACTCGCCAACACCACTTCATCTGCCTAAACGTTGGGGCAATTTCTTGTGCAACAAACCATGCCCTCAGGCCTATCAAATACTGCCCTGCCTCCCAGGGTATTCCCACTTCATCCATCCTCTCCCATTGGAATGGGCTATTTAACAGTTCATTTTGCGGGGTTCTGCCCTTCTTAAATTCGGCACACTTTCTTTCTACAGTCCTTTGACTCAACGGCTCAGGAAAATTCAGTTCAAGCAATCTCGTAATCGCCTTTGGGCCAAGACCGGAATAGTACTTTTCATAAATGAATGCCTCTTGCTCAGCACTACTTTTGGGTCTACCCATTTTTTCACCTTAGTTATGGCGGTTTAAACTAATTTTATGGCGGTTAAATTAATAATATCATGGATGTATATTAAATAAATAGGAGAATAATATGTATTTAGAAGAAATAATTGGAGAAATAGTGAAGGTGTCGGGTTTGTCGGAACGGCAAGCCAAGATAGTGCTTTATTACGCTGGCGCAACCCACGGATTACTGCACTTGCGGAAATTCCCTATCCTATGTGTACAGGGAGAGCCGGGCACTGGCAAATCAGCCATCTTAGAAATACTACAAGTGCTATGCAAAGGTGCGTCAAAGTTTACCGGGCGAGGCACCAGCGAGGCTGCAGCCCGGGATGAACTTCCCTTTCTTGGCACGGCAATCATTGAGGAGGCTGACACCATCAAGGAAGACCATTTGTTTAACCGCCATGACAGGTCAATATCCAAAATGCCATATAAAGAGGCTGGCGAGGATGGATATAAGCAAACCAATCTCCAGTTGTTTGGCGCCACAGTACTCCATAGGCGAGATGGCGCCGATAGTGGGGCTCTGGCGAGTCGTTCGATAGATATTCATATGAGATTTAGCGAGGGGGTTGCGCCGTTGGACACGGAGATATTTGAGCAATTCCGTGGCGAACTTCGGGATATGGCAAAATCTGTTGATTGGCGGGCTGTCCCGGTAACCACTGGCTCAAGAAGCCGAGACACATGGCAGCCAATACTGGCCTTCGCGAAAAATGTTGGCGATGAAGAGTTTTTGGATAGCATCGAGCAGGAGATAGATAAACTCACGCAAAGTCTGAAGTTCGGAATGAGCTTTGAGACCCGGCAGGCAGTTTATGGCAGCATCCTTAACCGAGCCACTAGTGGTGGGAAGGTGAGGGAGAGCGTTGAGTTGAAAGATGTCACAGAGCAGATAAGAAGTGAGCCAGAATTTAGCCAATATAGCAGTAGAAAAGTTGGGACGATAGTGCGAGAGATTGGGTTTGCAGTAATTAAATATAAGGGTGAGATGAGAGTGGTAATAGGCGATGAAGAGAAGCTAGCTAATATTGGACATGAGCTCGGTGTAGAAGACGAATGGCTTAACAGGTAGGGGGTACTCTCTACGGTATTCCTATATTCCTGAGTATTCAAAAATTCAAGACGGCATTTCATGACTAGAAAGCGGTGTTTTGTCGGGGAAAAAGCACATATCCAAATCAAATGTGGGGCGGTAAAACCTTATTAAATCCTGGCTGATTGATGCCAGCAGCATTCAAAATTAAATACAGATAATTATTCAAACATTGGGGGGAGAAGGGCTATCCGATATGTAGAGGCGAAAGGACGAACCCCCTTTAAATATAAGCAACTCGTGGTGGTCTTTATTCCACCACCTATACATGGGCATCTCAGTCCTACAACGTCCCCAGAGTTGTTCTAACTTACTCTGGAGGCTCTCCCAAGTGGGGCTGGGGTGTACCATTATCTGGGCATCTCAGTCCCTTGGAGGTCTAGAAATAGGCGCGAACACTCCACTGCTGTCAAGGCGAAGGGGCTGGGGTGACCGTAAACCTACTGATTAAGAGTCGGCCATAGTGGAATTACGTGCGAGTTATCGTTCCTGCCCGCAGGACATGCAGAATCTAGCTTGTGGTGGATTTATGGTTTCACAATTAGAGCATTCTAATAATGGAAATTCCCTTCCGCATGTGATGCAGTGTTCACTCTCGGCTGAGCTGGATTTTGCACAGTGAGGACAAAAATTAGAATCAGTAACAAGAGAAGCCACACCCAGTATTAATTCCGACCGCTTAAAGACATTCTCAATAGGGATATCATGAATTGTTGTCAATGATTTAAGAATGGCTGTAGGTAGAAAACTGATTACCAAAACATCATTTGGGTTAGAAAAATGTTCTGAATATTCAGAGAATGACGTCATAATGGTCGTCCTATTTATCTTGTTGAAGACTTGCCGTTTTTCAGCATTGTTCAAAGTGGATAACCGATTTTCCAAACAGCCTATTAGTGACTCTTTGTCTCCATTTCTTAAAGCATCTCTGATATCAAAATGTTCTTTGGGTATGTCATAAAGAGCCTTTTGTAAAAACCCCTGTTTATATCCGTGAGCCTCTTTTGCATAGCTAGATAACAGGTTACCAACCACTTCTTCATCTAGCGTCTCTAAAAATTCTCTCAGATTCAGGGCGCCATTATAAATAATTCAACACTGTGTGTGGCACTATGCTCTCCATAGTGTGGTTGGCAAGGGATGAAGAGGTTTAGCCATTTTCACTATTGTTATTTGGCATCTATAGACAATGGTTAGAATAGTCCCAATCATTTCTGTGGTGGAAGGCCCAGCGAAAATTTGACAATTCAGATTCATTAGAAGTTGTTGAGGTGCCAATAAAATTGTATCTGGCCATGGTTTCGAAATTGGAATTTGTTTCAGGATGTTCATCACTTTGAGGTTCGCCATAAATTTTCACAATCCCATACGTGTAATTCATTATTATGCACGCATCAGAACCGGGTATGTCCTTAACAAGTGAACCAGGCATATAATCTGCATCCAATTTGGCCCTCTCGACCGCAGGCATAAGCTCGTCAAAACAGTTACGAACTTTGCTTCCCCTGCAATTAGGCAACTCCGGCAAAATAAATGAGCTGTTACCAAGACTAATCAGTTCTATCCACTCATCTAGTGACTCTGGGTTGGAGCTCAAATAATCCAGTTGAGTCTCGAAAGATAAAAACTGTTCCTCGACTTGAGGGTCATTTAACCCAGAATAGTCCGGTAGAACCCTGGATATTGCTTTTGGTGTTGGGGTTGCCGATTTGCCCGGATTCGGAGTAATTCGGCGAACCATTTGTTCAGGTTCTAGCTTCTCAGCTGTTTTGTCTTCAACCATGGATGCAGGTTTTGTTACGCTTGTGCCTACACATGATGAAACGACCACCGAGAAGCATATAGCAATCGAGAAATAAGCTATCTGTTTCATAGCGCCCTTATAAATAATTCAAAATCATGTGTGGCCAATGGTTCCCTGAATGAGTAGGGGGAAAGATGAACCCCTACTAACCAACAGTCATTTTATTAGAGC
>DTSF01000013.1 GCA_012965485.1 Dehalococcoidia bacterium | reverse complement strand
ACAGTATTACCCGCAAATAAAGATTCTTTGGAACATGCTGCTAATATACTATTGGAAGGTGGTGTTGTCTGCATACCCACTGATACCGTGTATGGAATTGCAGGTATAGCTACAGATTCGATAGCAGTCTCAAAAGTGTTCGAAGTAAAACAAAGAAACCCCACCATAGCACTTCCAATTTTTATCGAAGATATATCCTCTCTGAACGATTTATCGGAATTTGTCCCTCCTATAGCCAAAGTTTTAGCCTCTAATTTCTGGCCTGGACCGCTGACTATGGTATTGGAAAAATCAGACCGCATACCCGATGTGACTACAGGAGGCTTGAAAACTGCCGGGTTCCGTATACCTAACCATCAGATAGCAGTAAAACTATGTGAAGAAACAGGTAAACCCATTACTGGCACCAGTGCCAATATCAGTGGCCAAAAGGCAGCCACCACAGCGGATGAGGCCCTACGCCAATTTAAGGATTCATCTCTAGACCTAATTCTCGATGGTGGTGCAACTACTTCGTCACAGCTTTCCACTATAGTCTATTTTGAAGACAATGAGGTTAAACTGATAAGGCAAGGTGTTATAACTATGTCTGACATACAGAAACTGGTAGGTAAAAAGAGGGGTTAGTCCCATATGGAACCAGTGGATCAAATACAAGCGGAAATTGATCGCTTGATGAAAGATTATTTGGATTCAAAGTCTTTACCGCTCTACGACATGCTGTCATACCATCTAGGAATCCATGGTTTAGATCCTGGTCTCACCATCTCAGAACGGGCCCATGGAATATTGCTACAAATCGCCGTAGAAACTCTGGGGGGAGACCCTTTACTGACTTTACCCGCTGCCATGTCTATAGAGATGGTTAACGCATTTTGTGAAATACATGACGACGTGCAATCTGGAAACCCTACTCGGAATGGGCAAGATTCCCTTTGGTGGGTTTGGGGTCCAGCGCAAGCTATTAATGCCGGAGATGGAATGCATTCCATAGCTAGAATATCCCTTTTGAACTTAGATAGGCAGCATTTTTCGGATCGAATCTCTCATGCAGCCCTGTCTTTTCTAGACAAAGGAGCCTTGGTGACATTTGAGGGCCGATATAGAGACTTGGAAATGCAAGAAAAAATTGATACCTCTGTAACAGCCTATCTGGAAATGGCTGGCCAAAAAACAGGAGCCTTGTACGGTTCTGCACTCTCAATGGCAGCAGGGTTATCTGGGCTCAGTTCCAAAGCCTGTGAAGGTTTGTTTCAGTCAGGTCACTTGATTGGGCAAGCGAAGCAAATAAAATTAGATATGGATCAGATCTGGGGCTCCGATTCAAATCAAAAAATAGATTTTTTGAACAAGAAAAAATTATTTCCTGTGATTGCTGGTTTGGAAAAAGCTACACCTTCTCAGAAAAGAAAATTAGGTGACGTCTATTTTAAACGAGTTCTTGAGAATTCTGACCTTGATGCAGTGCTTGATGTCCTTAGTGATCTGGGAGGGAAAGAACCAGCGGAACTGCGATATACAGCCGCCAAAGACGAGGCTTTATTCATCGTACAGGAGAATTTCCCAAATAA
>DTSF01000012.1 GCA_012965485.1 Dehalococcoidia bacterium | reverse complement strand
CTAAATATTGATGATAGCACTACCGTTAAAGGACCTTATCCAATAACAGGGTCATTATGGGACCCTGAAAGGGGCAAGCCTCACAAAGTACAGGTCTTGTCAAACAACAAATGGCAAGATGCGAGGATAGAAACCAATGAAGACGGGGGGTTTTCATTGACCAATCTTGATACCGATCACTATAAATTTGACGACATTTTTCTTTATATGATGGGTTTTATATCCTACGAAACCGCGCTTTCAGAAAAATACTATTACCTTCAAGAATTAGACTTGAGTAACTGTACTACCGGAGCTCAAAATCTACTATGTTCCGCCCAGGACGCCGTCATAGAGGAAACACAATACAAAAGCGCGATTGAATTCACGGTGAAAAACATGCTCAGTACCTATGGTGCCAGGGATCCAGTGTATTCAGAAGAAACCACCCATCTGAATGCGCCAGCTATTGTACTTTCAGAAAGTGTTCCATCCGATGCATCAATAGTATGGCACGACCTGCTATTTGATTGGTGGGGAACAAAAGAAGGCTACATGGCCACCTATGGTGGGCATACATGGAAGTCGGTAACGAAAGGCAAGGCCACAATTTCAACTGGATACAGATAGATTAACCTAAAGCTATCTATTCTTCCCAATAGACCTCAAAAACAGTGTGATCCCCAGGCAGGCCTTTCAATTCGAATTCCATTTCCTCTCCGAATTTCAAATCGCCAGCTGAATCAGCCATTCTTTTTGTGACTGAAGAGATCAAAATTTGCTCCGCTTCTGCTTTGGAAGATATTCTAGCGGCCTCACTAACAGCCCTGCCAAAATAATCCCCATTCTCCAATATCGCCTCCCCTGTATTCAATCCAATCCTTACATTTATGGGTAACTCAGGCTGTTTTGCCCGAAGAATTTTCAGCGCCTTTTGAATTTCCATAGCACATATCACGGCATTTCTGCTACTTGCAAAAGCCGCCATGAACCCGTCTCCCATCTCCTTAACTATATAGCCGTCATGACCTCTTATGGCATCACCTAGGACGCCTTCATGCGTCCTAGATATTTCTCTGAATTTTATATCCCCGAGCTCGTTAACTAAATTTGTTGAACCATACATATCACTAAATAAAAATGTGATCGTACCACTGGGTGGAGCTGAAGTGTTTTTGGCATCCGCTACTTCCTGAAGAACGACGATTATAGCTTTCCCTTCGGCCAAATCGATACGATCCCCACTGTTGAGAGTCAGAGTATCAGCAGGGTTTATAGGATTACCGTTGTGAGAGGATCCATTAGAACTGTTTAAATCTCTTGCAAAGGCCATATCACCTGCAGACCAAAATTCAATATGGTTGCCTGAGACATAGGGATCATCTATCGTCACATCACATGTCGGAGACCTGCCAACAATCACATGCTTGTCAGTCAAAAGTTGGCGTTCCCCTTGTTGGGGGCCAGACGATATTTCAATTAAATAAGCCATTACCCCAATAATTTACCAGCTTTTGGAAATAAATGTAAATGGGGGCTTACAAAAAATTAGTTGTTGCCGCTATAGTTACCACCGCCGCTATTTCCACCACTGAAG
>DTSF01000011.1:1080-1589 GCA_012965485.1 Dehalococcoidia bacterium | reverse complement strand
ATGGTGGGCCGTTGAACCAGTTTTCGGTCGGCTATTTTGCCTTAGCACTGGAAGAAATCCAAGTTAAAAAATACCATATCCTTTATTATACTTCCAGCATATTTTTCTTGTGGTGTATCTATGATGGATTCCAATGTAACAGCAGCAGATACTTTTTTTGGAATGTTTAGCTCCTCTGTTGTTTTTTTTAAGCGACATGTTGATGCTATAAATTCTCTAAATGTCTTTCCGGTTCCGGATGGGGATACTGGGACCAATATGTACGGTACATTGAATGGAATTCAATCTCGGATGTCATCGGCTTCCTACAACAATCTTTACGAACTTACAGACAAGCTCTCACAGGCGGCCCTCTACGAAGGAAGGGGGAATAGTGGGATAATCCTGTCTCAAATATTTCGAGGATTGTCTGACCATCTGTCGCATCATACGTTCGACATCGACTTTGAACTCATAGCCGGCGCCATTGAAAATGCCAGACTCATCTGGTCTAGTGTAGTGCAGGGTAG
>DTSF01000011.1:0-1070 GCA_012965485.1 Dehalococcoidia bacterium | reverse complement strand
AAGGCATTTACATCTGTAGCAGAGCCGGCGGAAGGGACTATACTCACGGTGCTTTCAGATGTTGCAAAGAAGGCGGAATCTCTTAAAAGAAAAAATATTTCCGTTCAGAATTTCTTCCATTCCCTCGTTGAAGAGGCGGAAAAATCAGTAGATAGAACCCCTGAATTGCTGCCGATATTAAAGGAAAGTGGCGTGGTGGATTCTGGAGGCTATGGGCTTGAGGTCATACTGAAAGGGATGTCAATTTTTCTTGATGGTAATGACCCCGATAACTTTCCTATCGTATTGAGACTTCCGGAGGGAGATGGTTTGGGGGTTGCGAACCTTATATCTGATCATTTTGGATCTGAAGGCGACTTTGGTTATTGTACTCAATTTCTTCTGGATACTAGTCAAGACGTGGAGGCTACAGAAGACCTTTTCCAAGGTTTAGGAACATCCACTGTGATAGTAGGGGATAGGAAGATATTCAGAATTCATCTTCACACCGTTGACCCAGGTAAAGCACTTACCAAAGCTATTGAGATAGGAAGTATAAGATCAGTTTCGATAGAAAATATGGAAACACAATCCCAGGAAATACTCAGCTCTTTTGAAAAGAAGAATACTACCTCACAGATTGAGATATCCGGTCGGACCGCCCTTATTTCCATAGTTAGTGGATCTGGAATTTCTGAAATGAATAAGGAGTTAGGAGTTGACCTTGTGATTGAAGGGGGATTGGATATGAATCCTAGTGTGGCGGATATTGTTTCGTCTGTAAATCAAATCAGGGCGGAGTCTATTTTGCTTTTAACTAATGACATAAATGTTATTCCCGCCGCCAATCAGGCTTCCGAATTACTCTCCTCCGAGGTTGTAATAATGCCAACAAAGACTCAGGCCGAAGGTTTAGAATGTATTGTGGATTTTGATCCCGATCGCTCTGCCTTGCAAAACAAAGAAATCATGGACGAATTGATACCACAGATCAAGACAATTTCGATGTTTAAGTCCTCAAGGGCGGTGGAAATAAAGGGAATAAAAGTGGATCGCCTGCAACCGATAGCCATGGCAGAAGGAAGCATTCA
>DTSF01000010.1 GCA_012965485.1 Dehalococcoidia bacterium | reverse complement strand
ACCCCATGGCATCTAACCTCGAATCCGTTGTCGTGTAAATTAGTAACAAGAGGTGCGGTCACTAAATCGGCTCTCGGGCATATCTGATTGAATCCATGGTTTAATGAATCCGATATTATGGAGTCATTCCATTCACTACCAGGTCCCATGGGAACCAGCCATCCAGTTTTTATTTCTGGTGCATATTTTCTGGTTTCGATCAGCCACGGCTTCCAAAATGAGGTTATTATTGTTTTCTCGATTGCGTTGAAATCCCTGATCATGTCACAGGTTTTTTGTGCTAGATTGGGTGTATTTCCTTTAATCTCCACGTGTAAGTAGACTGCCGATTTGTATTCAACGAGAATTTCTTTCAAGGTGCATAACTTCTCCCCAGAATATTTATGGCCAAACCAGGAACCGGCATCTAGTGCCTTTAGTTCTTTTAATGTGTGATCGTTTACTTTCCCGTTTCCATTTGTTGTCCGATTGAGCGTATCGTCATGGATCACAACCAGCCGATCATCTTTTGAAGAATGGACGTCAAGTTCTATATGTTTAACTCCCATATTGATCGCCATATCAAATGCTGCGCGGGTATTTTCGGGAGCATAGGAGGAGGCTCCTCGATGGGCTATATTAGTAATTTTTCGTTGCATAACTATTTGGTCTCTTTAACTATCTCTAGGAAATCGTCAAATATGTATTCATTGTCCTTAGGACCGGGTGAGGCTTCAGAGTGGTATTGAATACTAAGGGCAGGAAGAGATCTATGCCGTATACCTTCTACTGTATAGTCATTCATGCTGATGTGAGTGACGTCGACGTCTGATGGCAAAGATTCGGGATCAATTGAATATCCATGATTTTGAGCAGTTATGTAGATTCTTCCGGAAACGGTATCTTTGACTGGATGATTGGCCCCTCTATGGCCAAACTTGAGCTTGTAAGTTTTGGCACCGAGAGATTTCGCGAGTATCTGATTTCCGAGGCAAATTCCCATTACAGGTACTTTACCCAAAATATCCTCAGTAGTGGCTACTAAATGATCTAGAAGTTCTGGGTCTCCGGGTCCGGGAGAGAGCAATATGCCGTCAGGGTTTTGGGCGAGTAGGTCGTTAGAAGTAGCTGATGAAGGAAATACTTCCACATCGCAACCTTTACCTTTCAAAATCCGTAGGATGTTGTATTTAAGACCATAATCTGAGACAAGAATTCGCAGGTTGTCGGCAATATGATCGTATCCTAGTCCTGGTTCCATCCACTGGTAGCGTTCATTAGCTGTCACTTTCTGTACAAAATTTTGTTCGTCATATGAAGGTTTGTTCTTTAGCTGTTGCAAGGCTTGTTCGGGGGAAATATTGACTGCAATGGCTCCCATCATTACACCTTTTGACCTTATTTTACGTGTAACAGCACGGGTGTCGATTTCAGATATTCCAACAATCTCCTGGGAGGCAAGATATTCATTTATGGTTCCGGTTATTTTGACATGACTCGGCTCTTCACAATATTGCCTTACGGCAAATCCCGCGACTTGAATTTGAGACGATTCTATATCTGAGCTGGTAATACCGTAGTTACCTAGAAGCGGATATGTGGGAACCACTATCTGGCCG
>DTSF01000009.1 GCA_012965485.1 Dehalococcoidia bacterium | reverse complement strand
CTTATCATGCCTCCAAGGGTTCTGTTCGGATTTTTAGTAAAGCTATGGCGGTTAGATACGGACCTTTTGGTGTAAGAGTAAACACAGTACACCCAGGCTTTATGCCTCCAATGACCTCTTCAGATCATGGAATAGCAAGCAAACGAGATGAGTATGTCGCGCAAACACCGTTGCGTCGGACTGGAGAATCGATTGAAGTAGCTTATGGAGTTCTTTTCTTAGCTTCTGACGAAGCATCCTTTGTAACGGGAACAGAATTGGTTATAGATGGCGGATACATCGCTCAATAATTTAAAAAGGAACAGGACATGACAAAATCGGCTTTGATGGTCTGGGGAGGATGGCTGGGACACTCACCTAAGGAATGCACCGAGCTTTTTGGTCCATGGCTTGAAAGCGAAGGGTACACCGTGACTATATCTGACACTTTGGAAGCTTATCTGGATTTGGAACATTTGAAATCTCTTGATTTAATAGTGCCCATTTGGACTCAGGGTTCTTTAGGGCAACAACAAACCATTAATTTACTCAGGGCTGTATACGAGGGAGTCGGAATAGGCGGTTGGCACGGATGTATGGGGGATTCATTCCGCGACAACGTGGATTACCAATTCTTGGTTGGAGGACAGTGGGTAGCACACCCAGGAGGTTACATCCCCTATAAAGTGACTATCTCAGACCTCAAAGACTCAATAACACAGGGATTGAATGATTTTAATATGGATACGGAGCAATATTACATGCATGTGGACCCAAGCAATCAGGTGCTCGCAACGACCAGATTCAAAGGGGATCAAGTTATTAGCTCCACTGCCCCATACGAAGCCAAATGGATTGAAAATTGTGTCATGCCTGTTGCATGGAAAAGAAATTGGGGAAAGGGAAAAGTATTCTATTCATCATTGGGTCACAAAATGGAAGATTTTGACATCCCTGAAGTTTTAGAAATAACAAAAAGAGGGATATTATGGGCCAGCCGATAACAATACAAATATAGGTAGAGATCAATGAATATAGGCCTTATTGGATGTGGAAACATCAGCGACCAGTATCTAACAAATTTACCTAGACTGCCCGGGATTAATGTCAGGGCTTGTGCCGATTTAGTCATGGAAAGAGCAAAAGCAAGAGCGTTGGAATACAACATTCCTGAGCACCTAGAAGTAGATGAGCTCCTTGAACGAAAGGATATAGAACTGGTTGTGAATCTGACGATCCCTAAAGCTCACGGTGAAATATCTACTAGGATACTTAATGCTGGCAAACATGCCTATAGTGAAAAACCTCTAGCAATACACCGTTCAGATGGTGCCAAAATCCTGGAATCTGCTAACAATATGAAGATGATGGCCGGTTGTGCTCCCGACACTTTTTTAGGTGCAGGTATCCAGACCTGCAGAAATTTGATCGACAAGGGGGCAATAGGTGAGCCGATAGCGGCCACCGCTTTCATGGCAAACCATGGGCATGAACATTGGCATCCTGATCCTGGATTTTATTACGAGGTCGGTGGTGGGCCCATGTTGGATATGGGCCCGTATTATCTTACGGCCCTTATTAATCTGCTGGGCCCTATCAATTCAGTATCTGGAATGACAAGAAAAACATTCGAAGAAAGAACTATCACATCTGAATCTCTGATTGGAACCAAAATTGATGTGGAGATCCCAACCCATGTCGCAGCATCTCTACGATTCGTCAACGGGGCCATAGGAACAATCATTACCAGCTTCGATATATGGGGATCCCAACTTCCCAGAATAGAGATTTATGGCACTGAGGGGTCTATATCGGTCCCGGATCCAAACACCTTTGAGGGGCCAGTGTTGATCCAAATGGGGTATGAAGATAATTGGAAACCAATAGATTTAACACATCCGATTGGAGGTAGAGGTCTTGGTGTAGCCGACATGGTGGCAGCTATTAAAGGTTCGAGGCGACCTAGGGCAGACATATCGCTCGCTTATCATGTTCTAGATGTGATGGAGGCGATACACGAATCATCGAATCAAAAAATTCACATCTCGATCGAATCATTATGCAGACAGCCTCCTCCTATAAAACCAGAATGGGTAGAAGGCGATTTCACTGAATAATATGATATAAAAACCGTCATCGATAAATATTGGGATTGCGTTATATGAGGCTTCGATTAGAATATCTGCAACTGAGTATGGAGGAATAATGTATGAGCAGGATTAATAAATGTATAGAACTCATTGAACAAGGTCAGCCAATCTTTGCCGTTCCCGCGGGAGAGTTGAATTATGAACGCGGTAAAGAGATGTCTCAAACTTGGGCTGATTTGATCCAATATGATTTTGAGCATCACCCTTTTGATACCGTCGGTTTAAGTAAATTCATGAAAGGATTGAAGGATGGTGGTCCGACTCCAAGTGGACATCTCACACCAACGGTTATCACAACCATTCCTTCAAACTGCATGACCCCAGAAGAGGTCATATATAATGCCTGGCAAATCAGACATGTACTGTCAACAGGGGTACACGGTATCCTACATACTCATACTAGAAGAGCAGACGCCGTTGCAATGTTTGTGGCTGCCTCCCGATATGTCTTCCAAACCATTGGAAGAGATCAAGGCATACCGGAAGGTTTACGTGGTGGGGGCGGACAACGGGAACCAGCGGCGATATGGGACATGGATCCCACAGATTATATGAGGAAAGCTGACCCATGGCCGTTAAATCCAAATGGTGAACTCCTTTTGGGCCTTAAAATTGAAGATAGGTTTTGCTTACCAGATGCGGACAATATTGCTGCGGTGCCCGGAATTTCGTTTGCCGAGTGGGGGCCCGGTGATATGGGTATGTCTCATGGTGATCCAGACCTGCACGACCCTCCCTATACAAAGGAAATGGACGAGGCTAGAAATATAGTCAAAAGGGCCTGCGACAAATCTGGTTTAACTTTTTTGTGTAGTTGGCAGGATGAAAATCTCACTATAGAAGAACGAGCTAGACACGCGCTATATGAAATAGGCGCGAGAATCGTACATGTCCCAGATGAAAGCATAGCTGATAAATTGCGGAAGGAAATGGGCCGTAAAATGCCTTGGTAAGCTGCATAAAATAGCCAAAAAGAGACCGCAGTATTGACTGCGGTCTCTTTTTGCCCAAAGGATTTTATTCTTGAAAGAGCCGACAATTATTGAAATTCCTATAAAGGATTACCAAAATACGATATACGAATGGGAAGGCAATAGTCCTACTTTGGTCTTCTGCCACGCCACCGGGTTCCACGGTCGTATTTGGGGCCGTGTCATCGAAAAACTGGAAGGATGTCATTGCATTTCTATTGACCTAAGAGGCCACGGCAAAAGTACAAACACTAAGCCACCATATCCTTGGGATTCTTTTGTTCCCGACGTCATTAAAATAATCGAAACAATGCAATTAAGAAACGTTGTAGGTATCGGACATTCCATGGGGGGGCACGTAATAACCTCTGTTGCGACAAAGATGGATGATATCGTCAAAGGGCTGGTCCTCTGTGATCCAAGTCTATTTGTTGATCAAAGGTATAGAAGGGAGGATGAAGCTGGTAAACCGGATTATTCCCATCCGGTTTCAAAAAGAAGAAATGAGTGGGAAAGTCCTTCCCAGATGTACGAACGACTGTCACAGCACAAAAATTTCGCTTCCTGGGAAAAAGCAGTCCTAATGGATTACTGTCAGCATGGCCTAGAAAAGCAAGGAAGTTCCTATAGGCTCTCATGTCCGCCATCGGCCGAAGCCGCAATGTATGGTGCCTATATAAACCCTGCTGTACTTGAAAGCCTAAAAAGTTACGAAAAGCCGGTATCAATCCTGTTAGCTAGGGCTATGAAATCTACTGAAAGCTTTGATGATTTCGGACCATCCATCACTCGAAATGATTTGGGCAACATGTTCCCTAAAGCGACTGTAAAAAGATATCCACAGCACTCCCATTTTTTGCCGATGGAAAACACAGGTTTGATCGCCGATGCAATAAGAAATCTTTGCATGTCACTCTAAAAGTAAAAGACATACCCGACAACTATCAAGTATCCTACATTGCGAATCCAAATGAGTTAAATTAAGGAGGTGAGTCTATGGCACAAAAAGTCATCGAAAATACTGTAACCGCCTACCTCGGGCACGAGGACAGTCCGGACATATCTAATCCTATACATTCCACAGAGGTTGCTAAAGCCTATGGTTTTCCCGGAGCGTTGGTGGGAGGCGTAACAGTATGGGGCTGGGCTACAGATACAATACTAGAGGCTCTAGGAGAAGAGTGGCTAAAAATCGGTTGGGCGGAATACTCTTTCCGACAACCAACAATTCCTGGAGACCAACTTACCATAAGAGCAACAGAGGAAAATACCGCAAATTCTTGGTCTGTGGAGATGATTAACGAAGAAGAGGTAGTCTGTGTGGTAGGCAAAGTTGGCCTAGGAAAAGCTGATTGGGCCAGCGAATTCGTTCGGTCGACCTCATTAAACCCGACTGAAGAAGGAGAAAAGAAAAAATCGCTGACGTTGGAGACCGCTGAAATTGGGGTTGATTGGGCTGCCAAGAAGGCTGATTTTACTGTGGAAACAGCAACCGAATTCACTTCGGAGAAACAACAAACAAACAACCCATTGTTCGTTGGTAGCAATCCTATCGCTCATCCATCGTGGACAGCCGGATGGGCTGAGCAACTGATGAGGCACAATTACGATATACCTTCCTCAATGCACACCAGGAGCCGGATCCAGCATTTGAACGTGGTTCCAGTTGGAACTCAAGTGATAGGGGCCGCCCATATGGTTGACGCCTACGAGAGAAAGGCACATCATTTTGTGAATTTTGATGTTCTGTTGCAAGATCAAGCCGGTGAAGACATAGCACAAATTCGACACTGGACCATATTTAAGATAGCCACCCTCGAGGAAAGGGGGAAGGTGTTAGGTTAAGCCCATCACTCAGTTCTCCCAGTGAATATAGGAGGGCGTTTTTCTATAAATACTCTCCTAGCCTCCTGTCCATCTAAACTGCCCAATGATTTCCCAATATTCCACAATTCATAATGAAGTTGCTTTTCGACTTCGATTCGGTTAGCAGTTCTCAAAACCCTCTTCGTAGTTCTAGCGGTGATTGGAGATAAATTCGTTAACAAGTCCAAATATTTGTCAAATTTTTCATCAAATTGCTTATCAGGAACTACTTGGCTAACCATACCTAGACTCTTGGGTTCCTCGCCTGTAACGGTTCTATTTTCAAGGAGGAATTTCATGGCCTGCTCATAACCTATTGCTTGGGACAATGTAATAGATAACCTCCCATCCGGAGAGCCTCCAATCCTAGGATACCCAGCCAGCAGGCGAGCTGATGAGGCCATTATCCGAATATCCGTAGCCATTGCTAGTGATAAACCGGCCCCGACAGCCACACCGTTGATACCGCCTACAATTGGTTTGTCACATTCTTCTCGCAATGTGAAATAGAATCGACTGACCCAACCCAGATCATCCAAATATCTATCCTGGCCAGACAACCGGTATGAATTCTTCTTGACCTTCATCTGGGGTAAGGTCTAGACCTGCACAAAAAGCATCTTCTGTACCTGTCAAACCAATAACCCATACATCGCCTTCTTTTGTCGCCTCTCTTCTTGCTTCGATTACTCCCCAAGCCAGTTCTAAGGAAGCCGCATTCTTTTTGCCCGGCCTATTCATTCTGATTACCCAAACATGGCCTCTATCACAAACTTAAACCAAATCAGTCATTGGAACATCTCCATTGGAGTCATTTATCAGTGGGTTTTAGAACAAAAACATTTTAAAAGGTGGATTATTAGTCACCTAATGATCTTATTTGTTCTTCCACTCTGCCTAAATCTTCGTATTGTTCTAAACTTAGGTGGTAACACCTTTTGAGATACAATTCTGCGATGCCGGACGCTCTTTCTCCTTCTTTAGATGCCCATTCAATCAAAATCGGCATCTGGAAAATTTCCGAGAAATAAGTAGAGATAGCATTTAGGTCCTCCTC
>DTSF01000008.1 GCA_012965485.1 Dehalococcoidia bacterium | reverse complement strand
CTATTGCATTCAATATTGGTCCTTTTGAGCCTATGTCCCCGACGATGGCTATATTTAGTTTTGAGACATCCAGATATCGGAAAGCGGCTTTTTGTAATTTCAGTATGTCATTTTTATCTATATACTCTTTAATGACGCTTTCACACTCTATCTGTTTATTGAATAAATCCTGATGGGCATTCCATGCAGCGACGGCCTGTGAATCATCCATTCTTAACCGCATTCTTCCTTTTAAGATTTGTTTGGCACGAACGACCTCAGAATCCTCAAGTTCTGTTTTTAAGTTTTCCACCTCTGTCAGGATAGCTTTAATGGCATCAATGTATTTATTTTTATCAACAGCCAAAGTTATCCTGAAGTCCCCGACATCTTGCAAATGTGTGATTCCTGACTCTATATCATAGACCAAACCGAGCCGTTCTCTTATTTCTTGGAATAGCCTGCTACTCATTCCATCGCCTAAAATGACATTCAATAGGTCTAGCGCATATCTATCGGGATGGGTTATAGATACTCCGGGATATCCTAGATGAATATGAATTTGTTCTATATCTCTTTTTTCTAGATCCAATCTCACAGAATTTTGGACATTCTCAATGGGACTAATTTTTGGCAGGCTTCCGGGAAATGGGCGAGTTAAAAATAATTGGTCAACTGATTGAATTGACGTGTCATGATCTACGTTTCCAGCGATGCTGATTACGGTGTTAGTGGGGAGATAGAAATTATCAATAAACGCTCTAATTGTTTCTTGAGTGATATTTTCAACACTTTGTATAGATCCAGCGATGTCACGTCCTAACGCACTGTCAGGCCACATCAATTTATCCAGATTTAAAGCCGTTTTGGAATCTGGATAGTCCTCAATTGTTTTTATCTCTTCAATTATTACCCCACGTTCAGAATTGATTTCCTCTTTATTCAATAGTGAGTTTTGCATCATGTCTTGTAAGGTTTCTATCCCGGTGCGAAAATGATTCTCGGGTACCTTGCACCAGTAGTTTGTGGATTCATATCCAGTGCTCGCATTTAGAAACCCACCAGTTGATTCAATGGGGGAACTGACTGATAGCGGGGATGGCCTTTTACCCGTGCCTTTGAAGAGCATGTGCTCTGCGAAATGTGCCACTCCATACTGTCCTTTTTGTTCATTTCTAGAACCTGTCTGCACAGAAATTAAGATTGAAACGGACTCAGAGCTGGGCAGCTGCTGAGATACAACTCTTAATCCCGATTCCAATATAGCTTTTTGATACCTAGCCAATGGAATACCAATCCGTCACTTGATTTCAGACCGTATTTCCACGCCAGATATTTCTTCTTGGAGCTTGGCTATTGCCAGAGTGGACTCTTGACCCCAACCCTTGTTTTGTGCATCTATGTAGCATTGTTGGACTAAATTTGATACTTTCATTGGTACTCGTAATTTTCTGCCCATATCAGTGGCGAGTCCCACATCTTTGGCAGCTAGATCTAGTTTGAAACCAGGTTCGAAATTGCCTTTAAAAAGTGTCTCCGGGTAGGATTTCATGTGGGCCGTATTTCCGCTGCTAGCGGATATGGCATCATAAAGAGTCATAGGGTCAACCCCCGCTTTAACCCCCATGCTTAGGGCCTCGGATAACACAACTCCCAAGGTCATTCCTATTAAGTTGTTTGCTATTTTGCAAACAGCACCAGAACCTATGTCTCCGCAGTACATTACCTGTGATCCCATAGCGTCCAATATGGATTTGTACTTATTATATTTTTCTAAATCTCCGCCCACCATGATACACAGGGTCCCTTTTTCAGCTCCTACCGTACCGCCACTGACTGGAGCATCGAGGATAGTGGCACCTTTTTGATCATAAAGAGATGATACATGGTTAATGGTTTCTGGATCGGTAGTGCTGAGATCAAAGTGTGTGGTATTCACCGACGCTCCAGCTAGTATCCCACCCTCACCCAAAGTGACTTCTTCCACATCCTGTGGCCTAGGTAAAGAGGTGAATACAACTTCACTGGCCTTAGCTACCTGTGCTGGATTATCAGCGAAAGTAGCGCCCATGGAAATAATCTCACTGGCGGCATTCTTGTTTATGTCATATACCACTAGGTCGTGTCCGGCCTTTATGAGGTGCTTGACCATATGCTGCCCCATTAATCCAATCCCTATAAATCCTACCTTCATCTGTAGCTCTCCCTAACTGTTAGTATAAAATGCATATATGCATTTTAAAATTAAATTTTATAGCACGGTATATCCGAGAATGTTTCAATTTTCAACACCTAACTAAAATAGAATGCGTTTATGGGTTGAGGACGGATTAAAGGTATTCAGCAAGCACCTGCACAAGATGTTTCGATTTTCTTCCAGTACCTTGCTCTATTTGTTCACGGCACGATACTCCTTCCGTGATGACTAAAGTGTCTTCATGCTCATTTCTTAATTTTGGGAATAGTGTTTCTTCGCCGATTTGCATAGAAATTTTATAGTGGTCCTTAAGATAGCCAAATGATCCTGCCATCCCACAGCAACCTGATTTTACTTCAGATGCATCGAGTCCGGGAATGTGTTCTAAAACCTGCATAGCTGCGGAGGTGCCGACTAGTGCTTTTTGGTGACAATGCCCATGAAGTACCGCGGTTTGATTTTTTGGAGCATTCTGAAATATTATCTCTGAGTCATTTTCAAGGGCGTATAAGAAAAATTCCTCTATAAGCATAGTATTCTCAGCTATCGCGTCCGTTTTTCCCGGATCATCCACTAGGTCACCAAAGTCTCCTAAAAATCCAAGGACGCAGCTTGGTTCGATCCCCACCGCTTTCTATGTAGGGGTAAATTTGGTCAATGTTGAATGAAATATTTTCTTTGGCAGCGTCTATCATACCGTTTGAAAGCATTGGCCTCCCACAGCATTTCACCTTCGGTAGGATAACTTGGTAGCCTAGTTTTTCTATTACTTCCACCGCGGCTATTCCTAACTCTGGATGGTTGAAGTTAGTTGTGGTGTCTGGAAAGAGGAGGACTTGTCCATTAGTAGCAGCCGCCGCAGGTGATCCCCCTCTCGCTTTGAACCATTGGGCGAAAGTTTGAGAGGCGAATTTGGGGAGCGGTCTTCTGGAATCAATCCCAATGTATTGTTCAAGCAGTTGCTTCGAACCCGGAATCGACATCATCCAATTTGATATTGGGGCAAAAAAGGAACCCAATTTACTAAGTGCAGATATATTGCCGAAAAACCTATTTTTTAAATCGTAGCCATTCTCTTTATGATAGATGTTGAGGAATTCATATTTCAGTTTTGCCATATCCACGTTGGAGGGACATTCAGCTTTGCAACCTTTGCATTCTAGGCATAGGTCCATCACTTCATACATACGTTCTTGGGTGATTGCCTCTGGGGGTAATGCCCCTGATATGGTGGCTCTCAGTGCGTTGGCCCGCCCTCTTGTTGAGTGTTCTTCATCTCTAGTCACCATATAGGAAGGGCACATAGTGCCTCCTATAACTTTCCTGCAAGCACCTTGCCCGTTGCACATTTCAATTGCACTGGCAAAACTTCCCCCCTCTGTTCTGTATGCAAATCCCGTCTCAGGATTTAAGGTATGGTAGTTCGTACCATACCTTAAATTATCAGTCATTGATGGGGAATCAACTATCTTGCCTGGATTCATGATGCCTTGTGGGTCGAAGGTCGATTTGACCTCTCTGAATGCCTCGTATAACTGATCGCCAAACATCTTGCGATTAAATCCACTTCGAACTAAACCGTCACCATGCTCACCGCTTAACGATCCACCATATTCAAGCACCAGATCACTTACCTCTTCAGAAATGGCCACCATTCGGTCTATGCCTTCTTGGTTTTTTAGGTTTACTAAAGGTCTAATATGAAGACATCCCACACTGGCATGGCCATAGTATCCTGCTTCTGTGCCGTTCTTTTTTATTATCTGATCAAATCTTTTAACAAATTCAGGTAGGACTTCCGGAGATACTGCGGTGTCTTCGACAAACGGAAGAGGTTTGGCATCACCTGGCACATTCATCATCAACCCCAACCCAGCCTTTCTCACATCCCAAACTTTTTGTTGATCTGTTGGATCGGACATTCTCAAAAGTTTGTATCCCCAACGACCTTTTTGCATTCGCGTTTCTAATTCGTCAAATTTGGACTGAAGTTCTAAGTCTGTGTCAGCTATCAATTCAATTACTAGGAGAGCTTCGGGTGAACCTTCTATAAAACTGGTAAGCCTGGAATATGCCAGATTGGATTGAGCTTGTTTGATTATCATGCTTCCAATTAATTCAACCGCAGCTGGTTCCATTTCTATTGCTGCCACTGTTGCTTCCATGGATTCATTCAAATCGTTGCAATGCAGGACTCCCAATCCCTTTATTTTGGGGACCGGGACCACCTTCAACTTTGCCTCTGTAATGGTAAGAAGAGTACCTTCTGAACCAACTACAAACCTGGCCATATTAAAGTTACTTCCACTAACAAATTCGTCTAAGTTATATCCGGACACCCTTCGTAGTATTTTCGGATACCGTGCCAAAATTTCATCTCTGTTTTTTTCTCCAATGGCGAAAAGGTTTCTGTAAATATCGCCTTCTAGTCCTGATATTCTCAACTTTTCTTCAAGGGTATCCCCGGTCAAATGGCCAAATTGCGCTTTGTCACCATTTGAGAGAACCACGTTAAGGTCGTACACGTTATCTACGGTTTTACCCCATAGTATTGAATGAGCTCCACACGAATTATTACCTAGTGCTCCCCCAACATTTCCTCGACTACTTGTACTGGGATCAGGTGCGAACATGACGTCGTGGGATGATAGTTGCGCATTTAGTTCATCAAGAATTATTCCAGGTTGGGTTTTTACCCATCCTTCCTCAGTGTTCACTTCTCCCATACTTTTCATATATCTTGAGAAATCTACTACTATTGATTCTCCTACGGTTTGCCCAGCTAGACTGGTGCCACCGCCTCTAGGTAAAACCGTGACACCGTACTTGTGAGCTGTTTCAATGACCGCTATGACGTCTTCCTCATTTCGAGGCAAAACGACGCCCACTGGTTCGATCTGGTAGATGCTGGCATCGGTGCTCCACAGAGCGCGCGACATTTTGTCGAAACGCACCTCTCCTGAAACATGTTTTTGTAATTCTGCAATAAGTTCTTGCGTGTCAGAAGCTTTGGAAGTAATTACCATGTGAAGGGACCTGCATTAGTATAGGGGTTTGTGACTCCGGTCTCAAAACTGACCAGCGATTTAGTTTATAACAAGGATCGCTAGTTTATATCAAGTATTTTGAGGTTCGTCTGACCTTTCGGAGTGACTGCCACAGCCTTTTGACCGGACCTTTTTCCTATCAATGCTTTCCCTAATGGCGAAGCATCGGATATTTTGCCTTCAAGAGGATTAGCTTCTGAAGGACTAACGAGAGTGTATTTGCTCTTCTTTTTTTTGTCTACATCTTCAATTATAATAGTGGCTCCAACCCGCACTGTTTTTGCTCCTTTGCCTGAAGAATCAACAATTATTGCGGATCTAAGCATGCCCTCGATTTCCTTGATTCGGGCTTCCTCTCTTCCCTGTTGCTCGCGAGCTGCTTCAAGAGGTGCATTTTCCCTAACATCGCCATCTTCAGCGGCGGTTTGAATGGATTCGCTGATGGATACTCTATTTGATTCAAGCAACTCCTTCTCAGATGTAAGTTGGTCGTGTCCTTCCTGAGTCATTTCTTGACCACCCTTTCGTGACACAGACCTTCCTCTACCAGCTCTAGAGTTGGCTTTCGACTTTCTGACCCGGAAATGAGTGGCTAGATTCATGTTCGTTATTTCTTGTTTGTGGATATAAGCTAGGAACTTGCGAACAGCCTGCAGACCTTCTACTGCCTCTTCAGACATCGTGTTTTTTCCAACTTGTTCAGCATATCCACCTATCTGAGATGGTGTTATAGATGCAAGGAGGCGGTCTGCTTGGAAATGTTTAACGAACCGATTTATCTCTCTTATGGCTGCCGAAGAC
>DTSF01000007.1 GCA_012965485.1 Dehalococcoidia bacterium | reverse complement strand
GTAATGGGATCTACGGATTGAACTCTAAATCTGGTTGTACTATGCACATGCCCGTAATGGTTTCTGAGGTTCTGAAAGCCTTTGAGGCTAGTCCAGAAGGGTGGTTAATTGATGGTACCTTTGGGTTAGGAGGCCATTCTTCAGCCCTACTTGAAAGATACCCGCATAGGAAGGTTTTTGGTATCGACCTTGATGCCGATTCCCTTGCAATGTCGAAGGAAAGGTTTCAAAAATTTAATAATCGAACTCTAGTAGTTAATGGCAATTACGCAGATATGACGATTTTGGCGCGGGAATCAGGCATAAACCCTGTTGGAGGAATACTGTTGGACCTGGGGTTGTCATCCATGCAATTAGAGACTTTAGGGAGAGGATTTAGTTTTAGGAATGATGAAATGTTGGATATGAGATATAACCAATCACAAGGGCTACCTGCTGCTGAGTTGGTAAATACCTTTGAAAGAGATCAATTGACTAATATTTTTTCAAATTTCGGGGAAGAGAAAGCAGCAAAACGCATTGCAAAGGCTGTGTGTCAAAATAGGCCTATTTTGACTACGGGTAAGCTTGCGCAGATCGTGCAAGAGACGGTAGGCAGACGTGGGAAATCAAGAAGACATCCCGCAACAAAAATTTTCCAAGCTTTACGAATAGCGGTGAATCAGGAATTTGAGAACATAAATAAGGGTTTGTCCGCAGGCCTTGATTTACTCGCTGACAGGGGGAAATTTGTGGTACTAACATACCACTCCCTTGAAGATAGAATAGTAAAGCAGTTCTTTAAAAAGGAGTCTTTGGATTGTATATGTTCGACCCGAATTCCCTTTTGTGTATGTGATCATCGGTCCCGCCTTAGGATCGTTACAAAAAAAGTAAAAATACCTACTGTAGAAGAAGTAACTCTTAATCCCCGAAGTAGAAGTGCCAAGTTGAGAATAGTTGAGAAAATAGTTTGAACCAGGTATCCATGGGAACCGACTCTGAGTTAATCGCAGCCATAGATGTTGGTAGCACTAAAGTATGCACAATTCTAGCCCGCAAATCTCGAGGAGGATTTCCTGAAGTAGTTTCTTACAGTGTAGCCCCTTCCTTTGGTGTCACAAAGGGTAATGTGGTGGATGTCAATGCGACGAGCCAGGCTATTCGGAGAACTATGAGCGAGATTCGTTCTGATGTGGGGGTGGATGTTAAGTCTGCATACGTGGGTATCACAGGGTCCCATATTGGGTATGAGAACAGGGTTGATCATTTTTCAGATATTGGTAGACAAGGGGTTGTGACGTTAGACGAATTTGCTAAGATCCCCTCTATGGTTGCTGATGGGTTACAGATACCAGGTAGGTCAATTATCCATTCCTTACCTATTCATTATGGTGTGGATGGGCACAATGGTATAAAAAACCCTGTAGGAATGCATGTTACTGGCTTGGAAGTGACAACTCATTTGATTACAGCTGATTCCTATTTTGCGGATAAGTTGAGAGAGGCAGTAACGCTGTCAGGAATAGAATTAAAGTCGATGGTATTGGAGCCATTTGCTAGCAGCGAATCTATATTGACACAAACAGAAAAAGACATTGGATCGGCTGTTGTTGATATTGGTGGAGGAACCA
>DTSF01000006.1 GCA_012965485.1 Dehalococcoidia bacterium | reverse complement strand
TTTCGTAGTAGTCTGCCAGAATATCTGGTCTTTTGTCTGACGGGGCAATCACCCCCTCTTTGTTTCTGATTTTTGCATGCTTTTGGGCTCCGATGAGTTTTTGGGGAAGCATTCCGACTGTCTTTTTTCATTTTGAAGTAACATCTCGCGAAGTGAGATCTATTAATAAAATTATGTATTTCTATTTTTTCACCCACATGCCCCGGCTGGTGCAGATCGCATGAAAAATTTTTATCTAGCAAACACGATAGGTAATCCCTTGGACAACACTGTGGCAATAGCCAGCATTGTGTTTGGAGGACTGTTAGATGAATGTCCAGATGTTAAATTGTGCTTTGCCCATGGCGGTGGATACGCTTGTTTTGGTATGCCAAGAATGGATAGGGGATTCAAGGTGCGGTCGGAGGCAAAAGAAAATATCACTTCTTTACCGAGCGAATATCTTTCTAAGATATATTATGACTGTCTTACACACGGGCCGGACGAATTAGAGTATCTCGTAAACAGGGTCGGATCCGACAGGGTCCTATTAGGAAGCGACTTTCCATTTGATATGGGTTTGGATGCTCCTTCTGAATGGATTTCTCAAATGTCATTTTTGGATAATGCAAGTAAAGAAGCGATTTTGGGTGGCAATGCTAAAAAGCTCCTGAAAATATAGAGACGATTCTTTTTGTTGCACCAAAGAAATGCTCATATAGAAATTCAATATCATTGGCTACTCGACGATAGTTACAATCTGACAATTGTCTCCGTACTCAGGTACCTATTTTCGACCTCATAGAGAGTATGGACCTAATCATATGTCGACATCTAAGGGTGGAATATATAGGTTAAGTGAGTATGTCCAGATGTGAACTCAGCGGGGAGTGGGAGAGCTATGGTTGTGAGGGGCATGCATAATGGGGTTCCAGGTTTGAGGTGGGATTGGCCAATCTTCGACCCCGCATCGGTTCATCCATTCCTTGTAGGAGTTTTGCATCTTTAACAGCCGATCCTTTTCATTCTCGGCTAGATTATTCAACTCGGTTCTATCCTCACTCATGTTATAAAGTTCCCAGCCTTCACCCACTTCACTAACCAATTTCCACTCGCCATCTCTCATGGCGCGGCTTCCTTCATGTTCCCAATAAATTGAGTCAGTCCTTTCCCAATTACCTTCATTGAGAACTTCAAGAAAACTGGACCCCTCTAAGGCAGTTATAGGGTTACCGTTGTATTCCTTTGGATACACTGCTTGAGCCGCATCATATATTGTGGCAGCGATGTCTATTATGTGAGTCGGTTCATGAACTATGGAGGGCTTGTTGATTCTTTTCGGCCAGTTGAGTATAAATGGGGTTGATATACCACCTTCATGGGTCCATCTTTTGAACAATCTGAACGGTGTATTACTTGCATTGGCCCAAGGCAGGTCATAACTCATAAAAGTGTCATCAGGACCTGGATTCAAATCCTTCTTATTTCCGATCTGTATCTTTCTACCATCCGGAGTTGGGGTGGAATATTGCAAAGGAGTTGGGCGTTCGGTCTCCTCGGCTAGAAATTCAGCGCAGCCCCCATTGTCGGAAAGAAACATAACAACCGTGTTTTCATCCAGTGATAATTCTTTTAA
>DTSF01000005.1 GCA_012965485.1 Dehalococcoidia bacterium | reverse complement strand
CTGGTTTGAATAGAACGCCTCACTCCCTCCTCTTAGAATTACAGCATTCCCTGATTTCAAGCACAACACCGATATATCGACTGTAACATTTGGTCTACTCTCATATATAACCCCAATTACGCCTAAGGGCACACGTTTCCGACCAACTTGAAGACCATTCTCCATGGTCTTCATTTCGATCATTTCCCCCACAGGATCATCTAAATTAGCAACCCTCAGAGCATCAGATGACATACCATGTATTGATTCCTTCGTAATAATCAATCGGTCCAACATAGCCTCTGATAATCCTTTGCTGCGACCCTTGGCTACATCTTTTGAATTCTCTGAAATGATCTTCTGCTCGGAATCAATCAAGGCCGTCGCGATTTTCTTAATAGCTAAATTTCTTCTTCCACCGGAAGAAGAAGCAAGTTTTCTAGAAACCGTTTTGGCAGCTTTGCCTAAATTTTCAAGACTGTCCAAGCAGCACCTCTCTCTTCAGGACTTCAATCATTTAACATAACCATATTATCCCTGTGTATCACCTCATCCCCATAGTAGTGCCCCAGAACCTGTTCAATTAGGTCAGATTTTAAACTTTGTATTTGCAGCAGATCAGAGGACCCGTAGTTACTAATACCAGCTGCAATGTTATTTTCGTGCTCATCCTTAATATAAACGATATCGCCTCTTTCAAATCGTCCAAAACAACTCAACACACCCGCTGGTAGGAGGCTTGTTTTGCTGGATCTCAATGCGGATACAGCTCCTTTATCTATTTTTATATTCCCTTTATTAGACACCCCACTAAGCATCCATCTTTTCCTACTCTCCAATTTTGATACGGATGTCTTGAACAAAGTACCTATTCTCTCTCCATTCGAAAGACGAAAAACAACCGAATCCATAGTCCCATCTGCGATTACAACATCAACCCCTGACGCTGTAGCCAAGCGGGCGGCCTCTATTTTGGTTACCATCCCGCCACGTCCCCTTAAATCTGATGAAGGGCCAGCATATTCATTTAGCTTATCGTCTATTTTTTCCACCACTGATATAAGTTCAGCGTCTGTAAAAATATTTGGGTCTTTAGTGTACATCCCCTCCACGCTACCTAATATCACTAGTAAATCAGCATCGATTAAGTTAGCAACTAGGGCAGACAAAGTGTCATTATCGCCGAACACTTCCCCTTCCAGTTCCTCCCCAGCCACTACGTCATTTTCATTTATCACTGGAACCACACCATTATTCAACAAGGAAAGTAATGTATTTCTTAAATTTAAATAGCCTAACCTGTCATCCACATCTCTTCGGGAAAGCAAAGCTTGGGCAGTGATAATTCCATGAGTGGCAAAGGCTTGCTCATACAAATGCATCAGTCTGCCCTGACCAACCGCCGCCAAAACCTGCCTGTCTGGCAAGACCGAGTTCTTAGATAAATTCCTCATCCCCCCTCTTCCAGCCGCTACAGCTCCCGATGATACAAGAAGCATCTCCCTTCCTGAAGAGGATAAATCGGAAATTTGAGATACCAAGTTATCAATGAAGGAATCATCTAATTCATCCCTTCCGCCGGTAAGTATATTTGTCCCAGCCTTTACAATGATTCGTTGATATTTGTAGTTTTCTTTAGAACCCATA
>DTSF01000004.1 GCA_012965485.1 Dehalococcoidia bacterium | reverse complement strand
AGCCACTGAGTTACTCCCGCTTGAATGAAGTTCAATTCTAATATTTTTTGCGATGGCATGACAACAATCTGATAAACAAAAATAATCGTAAATCTCTGTAATGAAGGTTTTGAGTTAGAATGCACTCCAGTTTGAAACAACTTAACCAAATAGAGTTTGCATGAATAGAACCCTATTACCATTTCTTGCAATTTCTTTAGGGTTATGTGTTGAAGTGATAGATCAGGCTGGAATTATGCTGGCTCTTCCTTCTATTTCACGTTTTTTTTCTTCGGATCTTTCTACTGCTCAGTGGGTATTAATCGGGTATGTTTTGTCGATTAGCGTTTCACTTATACCCATGAGCAGGATATCTGATTTATTGGGTCATAAGAGAATTTATGTTTGGGGACTGACTCTGGCGGCCGTGATTACTTTTCTTGCTGGATTTAGTAATTCAATAGGGCTTCTGATAGCTTTTAGTTTGATAAGAGGCATAGGAAGGGGCATGACACAGGGCACCTCTATGGCCCTGGTTTTGTCGATCTTTGGTCCTTCACAGGGAGGAAAAGCTTTGGGTTTATACATTTCCGTGGTAGGCATAGGAAGTGCGGCAGGGCCTTTAATATCTGGATTCATACTTAACAATTACACTTGGAGGTTTCTGTTTTTCATTATTGGGGGGTTAGGTATTATCTCATCCATGGCAGCCTCTTGGTTAGTCAGTTCTAACCATGTTTCTACAATTAAATTAAGGGAATTGAAATTTGATTGGATCGGGGCAGGACTTTTTACAATTGGAATAGCAGCATTACTCCAAACATCAACTTGGGGTTCTAGAATTGGATTTCTGCATCCAGTAACAATCAGCATTTCATGTTTATCCCTTACGGGGTTTGCTCTTTTCATTTACAGGGAAATGTTGGTTGATGAACCAATGATTGATTTGAGGCTATTTCGTAACAGGTTATTTTCCTCTGGCGTATCGGCACATTTTCTGTTTTTTATGGGAGGTGCCTGTCCCTGGTTCTTTATGCCATTCTTTCTGGAAATCGTAGCTGGATATTCTCCTCAACAAATTGGGTTTATTATGGGTGCAGGGGCAATATCCATGTCGATTGCAGGTGTTTTTTGCGGGTATTTATCCGATAAATTTGGGCCTTTAATTTTTTCAATAGGTGGATTTGTTGTTACTGCCGTTGGTCTTTATGTTTTAACAAATTTAACTGTGAATGCTACCTGGCCATTAGCGTTCATAGGAATATTGTGCATAAACATGGCGAGCGGGATATTTTTCGGTCCGAATAATAAACAGATCTTTGGATCTGTTTCCCCTAATTTTCATGGCGTGATTTCCGGATTTATGCACACAACCAGGAATAGTAGTAGTGCGATAGGTATCTCAATTGGTACCGCCATAGCGACGTCTGTTATGGCATACATGGGGTATGAGCCTACTATTTCTGATTTGTCTAACGACACCGGGGTTTCTGTATTGGGCGCCTTTGTAAGAGGGATGAAATTCGTGTTTTACGGGGGTATGGGTGTTTCGATACTTGGAATATTTGTATTAGTTCTCGGTGGTAGGAGTAAAGTCAATAACTAGCGACCAGACGGGAGTCAAATATTTACATATTCGGTTATCTCAAATTACCCCAATCGG
>DTSF01000003.1 GCA_012965485.1 Dehalococcoidia bacterium | reverse complement strand
TATATTGGGTCGACATACCAAACGGGTGCCTTTACAACTATGATCCTCGGAATAACGTGGCCAAGAAGGTTTTCCAATCCGGGCAGATAGGCGGTTTTACAATCCAAGAAGATGGCGGTTTGCTACTTTTCATGGAAAAAGGCGCGGTAAAAATTTTGAAAGATGGCAAATTATCAACTATTTTAGGAGGTATCGAAGGAGAAGAACATTCCAGATTTAACGACGTTATTGCAACCCCCGATGGGAGTGTTTTTTGCGGAACCATGCCGAGTGGCAATAAGCCTGGATCTTTGTACAAGTTGGATCGAGATAGAAAGATCTCATTGATGATTGAAGACGCCGGCATTAGTAATGGTCTCGGGTTTTCCAACAATCTAGGTTATGTCTATCATACGAACTCTACTAGAAGGACAATCACCAAATACGAATTTGACTCTGATACATCGAGGCTAGGGAAAGGGAAAATCATAGTTTCTACACCTGACGATGGCAGTGTGCCGGATGGCTTGACGGTAGATGCCGAAGATTGCATATGGTCTGCGCGTTGGGACGGGTGGGCTCTCTATAGGTATAACAACTTAGGAGGGGAAATAAACAAGGTTACTTTTGAAGTAAAAAAAGTATCGTGTCCCACTTTTGGAGGTGATGGCTATAAGGACCTTTTCGTCACTAGCGCGGGAGGAGACGATTTAGCTATTAATGGTCCCTTAGCCGGAGCTACGTTCAAATTAAACCTTAAAGTAAAGGGGAAACCAGAATTTAGATCCAAGATAGAGATGTAAGATCAATCTTAGTGATAAAATGCGAGAGCTAGGAATAACAACAACTAAAGCTGTGGATTTGTAATACAGGTAACAGGGGTTGAGAGAAATGTCTGGGCATTCAAAATGGTCAACCATAAAACACAAAAAAGCTACCACCGACGCGAGACGAGGGAAGCTTTTCACCAAACTGTCCAAGGAAATCATAGTGGCTGCCAAACAGGGAGGTGGGGACTTAGAAATGAATTTCCGTCTGAGAATGGCAATTCAAATAGCCAAAGATAGCAATATGCCAGCAGACAATATTGAGAGGGCGATAAAGCGTGGGACTGGAGAATCAGATGAAGGGGTCGCAATGGCGGAAATAATCTACGAAGGTTACGGTCCCGGAGGGATAGGGATAATGGTCGAAACACTTACCGATAACAAAAATAGAACTGTGTCAGACATTAGATCAACCCTTTCGAAAGCGGGCGGTAATATGGCCGAGAATGGCGCCGTCGCTTGGCAATTTGAACAGAAAGGGGTCATTATTGTAGATGTCGAGGCAAACGATGCGGAAATTTTGGCATTAGCGGCCATTGATGCCGGAGCTGATGACTTCGAAACCTATGATGGAACATTGCATGTCTATTCTGAACCAAACAGTCTGGAAAACATTCGCTCTACCTTAACTGACAGTGAGGCAAAGGTCTCTTCGACGGAGCTATCAATGATCCCAAACAACACAATAATGTTGGATAGTAAAAAAGCCATTCAAACACTCAGACTTCTTGACTCGCTTGAGGAGTTGGATGATGTGCAAAAAGTTTACTCAAATGCTGATTTCCCCGAAGATGCGTTGGACAATTTTAAAGCAAGTTGAACATTAGGATTTAAATG
>DTSF01000002.1 GCA_012965485.1 Dehalococcoidia bacterium | reverse complement strand
TGCCAAGCCTAATGACCAAAGGAACAGTATCATGATCTGCCAGGATTTAACCAAAATAGGCGGTTTGATTATTACTAACCCAGCGTAGAATAACGAAATTATTCTTAACCATCCCATTAACGTGTTCCCACCAATTATGTGAAGTCCAACCTCTCCACCGATTGATCCTCTTCCGATATTTGAAATTATTCCAAAATCAGTAAAATGGATAAAGCTTATCGCTCCCCACAAAGATCCAGTTATTAATAAGGAACCAACAATTTCTCTGGGGTAATTTGAGCCTACACGCTTAATTTTTTGTAAACCGGACACAATACCAATAGCAATTAACCAAAGGCATGGCAAAATAATTCCAAGTCCAGTCCATTCGATGAAGAAACTTATGTAACCAGTCAGGAACCCAGGTATTAGTGGTTCAAAAAATGCAGTTGCAATTACCGAACTGGCACATGCGGCTGCAATTGCAACCCAAAATAAAATAATAGAGGGATTAAGTGGGATGATTTTAGGTTGGTCATTATCAATATTTTCGTTCATATTATACCTATGCCGTGTGTCTAAACAGGAATAAGAGCAAATAAATCCTGTAATTCAGTCTAGTAAAATATAGGTATTTTATGCTAGCAGAGTTCGCACTAATTTATTGGGGTTTTGGTGGGCCTGAACCGTCAATATATACGGTCCCAGAGTGAACTTTGTTCCCCAGTGTCGCTTTGCTGCCTGTGAATTCCACAGTCTCTCCATCTTCAATCAAAAAAATATTCTCCCTCTCTAGGCCACTTTTTTCTGCGATATTTGCATGAGCCACCAGATGTCTTGTTTCCCCATGGATGGGTATAAAATATTTTGGTTTAACAAGCTCTATCATGTGCCTTAAATCTTCTCTGCTGCCGTGTCCGTGGACGTGAACAAGGGATATGTTTTGATATATTACCTGTCCACCCTGCCGGAACAGATTATTTATCATATGGGAATATTTAACCTCATTTCCGGGGATCGGAGATGATGATATGACTATGGTGTCACCGGTTTTTATTGATACATCACTATGCTCACCGCGGGAAATCAAACCCATGGCAGAACTACTTTCACCTTGTGCACCAGTTGTTATAAGCAAAACTTTGTGATCGGGCAATTTTTTTGAGTCTTTTAGGGAGATAACAGTTTTTTGGGGATCAGATACATATCCTAAATCGAGAGCGACTTTAAGATTCCTAGTCATGCTTCTACCGACCACCGATACCTTACGACCTAGTATTGAAGAAATAGTGATAATTTGTTGAATTCTAGAAAGCAGGGAAGAAAATGTTGCAATTAATACTCTACCTTCAGATTCGGAAATTATTTGGTTTAATTTCTCCTCCAACGTAGATTCCGAATCTGTAAAACCATCCTTTTCAGCGTAAGTCGAGTCCGAACATAAAATCAAATTAGTATTCGAAGATAAATTTGATAGATATTCAGTATCAACAGGTCTACCAAGTGTCGGGTTATCATCGAACTTAAAATCCCCCGTATGCACTAATAAACCTACCGGGCTTTTTAAGGCTATGCCTGCGGCGTCCGGAATTGAATGGCATACGGGAAAGAATTGAAATTCGAAGCACCCTAAAGAATATGACTCATAAAAATTTATAATATGTAAGTCATGTTGATTTTTATTACCGAGTTTGAACTTGATAAATTCCCTAGTTAATTTGCTTGAATATACAGGCACATTAAAATTACTTAGAAAATGTGATAACCCACCGATGTGATCGTCATGTCCATGAGTGATTAATATACCCAAAATCATATTTTTCCTTTCGTTTAAATAGGTTGTATCGGGTACACCGAAACTGTATATCGGCTTAATTTCTGACGGAAACGCTATGCCGGCATCAATTATTATGATCTGACCATCATATTCAACGGCCATCATGTTTTTGCCGATTTCTCCAAGGCCTCCAAGGGGTATTACCTTCAATCTTTTGTTATTCAAAATGATCGTCAAATAAACTTAGTTGAGTGGCAGGAGGCATTTGCGATTGGTCAGAAACGGATGGCTCATTTATATTGATCAAGGAAGTGATTTTTTGAAAATCTTGTAACAATTTGGGTTTCAGGCTCGGATTATAGAGAGCCGCTGCTGGATGATACACCGGGAGTATCTTAATACCGTTCCATTCACGGACAATTCCTCTAGCTTTACTCAATGTTATGTTTGGGAAGAATTTTGAAAAAGAAAATCTTCCCAACGTGATTATTACAGAAGGGTTGATCAACGAAATTTGCAGGGCTAGATATGGTTCGCATGAATCTATCTCGGTTTGTTGGGGGTCTCTATTACTAGGTGGCCGGCACTTGACCATATTTGTGATGTATATTTGGGATCTTTTTATGCCGACTGAATCAAGGAGTTCATTAAGCAATTTACCGGCCCTACCAGCGAAAGGTCTACCTGTTTTGTCTTCGTTAAAACCGGGAGCTTCCCCTATCACCATAACTTGTGCATCGTAATTACCTTCGCCAGGTACCGTACGGCTTCTTGATTTCGATAAGCTACATTTTTTGCATTGAGAGACTGTATGCTCCAAGGCAGTAATTGTGATTGGTTCTTGGTTACTCAATTTGGACGTTTCACCCTGTGTTTTGTTGAAGTGCTTCTTATATTAACTTATATTTCTTATATCTAGACTCGTTTCGCCGTGGATCAGAAATGACAGCAAATCTTTTATGGATTTAGTTTATGTTAAGAAAATCTGGAATCTTAGGGTATCCGTTAGGACACTCAATATCACCGTATTTCCAAAATGCAGCTTTTGAATTCTTGGGCATAAAGGCATCCTACAAGGCTTGGTCGACTGAGCCAAAAGACTTATCTGGTAAAGTGAACGCTTTGAGAGGCACTTCTTTTATGGGTGCGAATGTAACCATTCCTTTTAAGGAAACTGTCATAGAGTTGCTGGATGAAATGGATGATTGGGCGAAGAAGGTAGGTTCAGTGAACACCATAGTTAATGATTCCGGTACTTTGGTGGGATACAACACCGACACAGTCGGGTTTATTCAGGCTATTTCAGAATATGGAAATTATGACCCCTCAGGAGAAGCTGTACTGTTAATAGGAGCAGGAGGCGCTGCTAGGGCTGCAGCCCATGCATTGGTGGGAAATAAAGTAGGTTCTTTGGTGATAGCAAATCGGACTTATCATAGGGCTGAGAGATTGGCATCTGAATTTCCTGCCAAAGACAAAGTTAGTCCTGTATTATTAAATGGTCCCGGTTTTTTGAAGGCTGTAGATTCGGCATCTCTGATCGTTAATTCAACCTCTATAGGGATGAAACATACCTCAGTTGAAAACTGTAATCCACTAGAGGGTCTCAGTGTCAAAGCTGGTGTTTTAGTAAATGATATGGTTTATAACCCCCTTAAAACCCCTATGTTGATACATGCAGCTGAAGCGGGAGCTAAGATATTGACAGGCCTACCGATGCTCGTTTTACAGGGAGCTGCTTCCTTTAATCTGTGGACGGGTAGGGACGCCCCAGTTGATGTAATGTTTTTGGCTGCCCAAGAAGCATTGGCAGATTAGTTCGAGTTTTTGTTCTGATCCTTCAGTGACTGCAATTTGATCAATGCTTCCAATGGTGTCATAGCGTCTATATCAGTGTTTGCCAGTTCTTCTTCTAGCCAATTACGGTAAGTAAACATCTGTGTTTGGAACGGTTTATTGGCGCTTTCATTCAATGTGGATGCAATTGAACTTTTATTATTTTCCAGCATTGCTAATATTTCCCATGCCCTTCCTACGATTTTTGGCGGGAGGCCCGCCAATTTGGCTACATGTACCCCATAACTTTTATCTGCTCCCCCGGGCAAGAGTTGCCTTAAGAATATTATTTCACCATTTATGTCGGAAACGGATACGTGCAAGTTAGTTATTCTGTCAAGACGTTCGGATAACTCAGTCATTTCATGGTAGTGAGTGGCGAATAATGTTTTACACCCTAGTGTTTTTTCCTCATGAATAAACTCCGTTACCGCTTGAGCTATTGCAAGTCCATCATATGTGCTGGTACCTCTACCAATTTCGTCAAGAATAATCAAGGATTTTTCAGTTGCCTGGTTTAATATGGATGCCGTCTCCAGCATTTCTACCATGAAAGTTGATTGGCCTTTCGTAAGGTCATCCTGCAGCCCTACCCTCGTAAATATTCTGTCTACAATTCCTATTGTGGCAGATTCAGCTGGTATGAAACTGCCGATTTGAGCCATCAATGTGAGAATACCAACTTGACGAAGGTAGGTGGATTTACCAGACATATTTGGGCCGGTTAGCAGCAATATTTGGTTGAATCTCCTCGATAAATTTGTATCGTTAGGCACAAATTCGCCAGGACCCACGATTTGTTCTATTACTGGATGTCTGCCTGATTTGATATCGATTGTGTCGGAGTTATTAAGAATTGGTTTAATGTAATTACGTTCCGACGCAATTCTTGATAGGGAATAGAACACATCCATGAGTGAAATTGCATACGATGTTTTTAGTAATGCTTCTAGATGTATAGATATATCAGAGCAAATCTTTTCAAATAATCTTTTTTCGATTTCTTCTATTTTTGAACTCGTGTTGAGTATGACTGATTCATATTCCTTCATTTCTGGCGTGATGTATCTTTCACCTCCCACGAGGGTTTGTCGACGTACATAATCCGAGGGAACTCGGGAGGTATATGAATTACTCACTTCTAGGTAATATCCGAAGACCTTGTTATATCCAATTTTCAACGATTTAATACCCGTCTTTTCTCTTTCGCGAGATTCAATGTTAGCCATGTTAGCTTTGGCTTCGCTAGATTCTTGCTTTAATAAATCCAACGTCCTGGAGAAACCAGACTTAATTGTTCTTCCTTCCCCTACATTTGGAGGAGTTTCGGGTTCAATAGATTTTTTAATTATTTCATATGGGATTGAATTGTCACTAAATTCATTGAGAACCCAGAAAGTGTCTTCGCTTTCGGTCCGCTTGCCTGCTATGGCGATAAGGTCAGGTATAACTTCCAAACTGTTGCCTAGACCGGTTAAATCTCTCGGTCCCGCTGTCCCCATTTTCACCTTTGTTGTAAGGCGCTCAATATCTGATATGGAAGTTAAAATTTTTGCGATATGACCCCTTCGAATTGGATCTTCTATGAACCATTCTACGGCTTTTTGCCTTTCCTCAAGTAGATCCAATTCTAGTAGAGGTTGCCCTAGCCATTTCCGGAGTAATCTTCCTCCCATCGGTGTTTGGGTTTTATCTAATATCGAGTACAAAGAGGATTCTTGAGAATTCTCTCTACCACTTGAAAAAATTTCTAAATTACGACTCGTTTGTTGGTCAAGAGACATGAATGGTTGGGTGGAATATGTTTTCAATGTGGGGATGGTTCTTAATGCGGACTGTTGATGTGTTTTTAAATATTCAATGATTTGAGCTGCTGCTTCAATTCCAAGGATCAGTTTGTCGCAGCCAAATGATTCCAACGAAGCTACTCTGAAGTTTTGTTCAACTATCTTGCGAGAGTTATTAGCAATATACCCCTTTTCATCTACCAAAGTAATGTAAGAATTTATGTTCTCAGATATGTTACCAGGCAAGGGTTTAGATATTATTACTTCTCTGGGATTTATCCTATTTATTTCAGTGGTTAAATCTTCAATTTGTATCTCAGTTGTCAGGAATTCTGTCGTTGTAATGTCTACGTAAGAAACCCCTACGGAATGGTCTTTAATAACTATTGAGGCAAGATAGTTGTTGATATTGTTTTCTAAAAGTTGATCTTCTGTAATAGTGCCTGGAGTCACAATGCGAACCACTTCTCTGTCTACGATACCTTTTGATGTACTTGGATCGCTAGTCTGTTCACAAATCGCGATTCTGTGTCCTTTGGAGACCAACTTGGATAGATATCCGTTAAGAGAATGATATGGAATCCCAGCTAAGGGAACTTTCTCACCTTTTCCCATTTCTCTGGAGGTTAAAGCTATTTGAAGATCTTTCGCCATCACTTTGGCGTCATCGTCAAAGGTTTCGTAGAAATCCCCCATCCTAAATAGCAAAATATCGTTTGGGTGATTCGATTTGATGTCCAAATATTGTTGTCGAGCCGGGGTCGCCATAGAGAATACGTCCATATGAC
>DTSF01000001.1 GCA_012965485.1 Dehalococcoidia bacterium | reverse complement strand
AATCATTCCAGGAAAATCTTAAATCAAGTGAGTTCTGGTCGTCCTCTACATGTAGATAAAAGAAGAGTTGCTATGCAGCAGCCTGTGCTAAGACGTCGTCAAAGACTAACTATAGGCCTCCTAGGAATATCTTTTCTGTTAGTGATTTCAATATTCATAGCCGGATACGTTGTGGTGTTTGTAATGCCACATAGGGAGTTAGTGGTGAAAGTGGATGGTGTCGAGCACACAAGAGGAGATCTGGTTGAGTTAGTGAGAATAAGACAGAAAAGTTCTGAATTTCTGGGAGGCACATTTGATGCGAGCTCCGGAATATTTGAGTCTCTCCAATTGATAGTAGAAAATGAGATTTTGATGCAAATGGGTCCATCTCAGGGAATTTTTGTGTCTGACGAGGATATAAATGACCATATCGTTCTCATAAAGCGCCTCTACCTAGAATTCATCATGCGGCCGGAGAAGCAAATGGCTTTAGGTAAATCGGAGGAACAGATTGCCCGAGAAACCTCTGAGCGACATTTGAACTATTTGAATACTATTCAGATAGATGAGTCAACACATAGGTCGTTAGTGCGGAAGGCGATCCTTAGGGAAAAATTCAGACAGCAGGTTGGAGAGTCGGTTCCATTTGTAGCGGAGCAAGTTCACCTTTTCCGGATTGTGATGCCACAAACTGGTGAAATGGACATAATGCAAGTTAAATATGAGGATGCGGTCAGGGATATCACAGATCCAAACCAATTTCAGTTAGCCTATATCAAAATAGCACGAGAATTTTCAGTAGATATACCAGAAAAAGTCAGGTTGGGAGGAGATATGGGTTGGATTGCCAAAGGAGTTATCCCAGATTACCAGCGGGACTTTTTCTTACTAGACCCTGGAGAATTAAGTGAGCCTGTCAAAAACAAAGACAACCTCACCCAGACTCTCTTTTTTATGATCTCCGAACGTCAACCGGCGAAAGAATTGTCATCTGGAGTTCGCAATGAACTCAAATCGAAGGCTCTTCAAGATTGGGTTAATGACGAAAGAAGCAACCATGACGTCTATGCGATTTTCAATTCGGATATTTACGATTGGATCTTTCAACAACTGCGGTTGTCATCTCGTGCTCCAACTCCGACACCGGATCCACTCCAAGCAATATTGAATTCTAGGTAGAGGCGCTTTATGAGAAGCTCGATAGGGGTTGGACTTATTGGAATGGGGGTAGTTGGATCAGGGGTAGCAAGGGTAATAACTGAAAACTCTACCGCATTGCATAGTCACGTAGGGTTGCCACTAAATCTAATGAAAGTAGCGGTTCGTGATACCTCGAAGCAAAGAGAATTCATGGTTTCTCAAAATATTTTAGGAGATAATCCTGAAGAGTTAATAAATGATGAATCAGTAAATATTGTGGTGGAATTAATGGGTGGGGAACATCCAGCATTGGAATTGATTCTGGCAGCGGTAAAAAATGGGAAGCATGTAGTTACTGCGAACAAAGAAGTGATATCAAAACATGGCTCTGATATATTTTCTTTGGCTAGAGAAAATAACGTCAGAGTACTTTTCGAAGCAAGTGTAGGTGGGGGGATACCAATAATTTCTCCCTTGATGCGTGATTTGGTGGCTAATGACATCAAATCTATTAAAGCAATCATCAATGGAACTACCAATTATATTCTAACTCGAATGGCGAACGAACAAGCTGATTATCAGCAAGTGCTGCAGGAGGCCCAAAAATTGGGCTATGCTGAATCAGATCCAACCAGTGATGTAGAGGGAATAGATGCGGCATATAAATTATCGATATTGTCTACCTTAGCGTTCAGGGCTAGCGTGAAAGACACTGATATATATACGGAAGGGATAACCAACCTTACTGATAAGGATTTTTTATACGCTAAAGAATTAGGATATTCGATAAAGCTGTTAGCTATAGCTACTCGAACCGATTCTAGTGTACTAGGAAGAGTTCATCCTGCTTTGATACCAGAGGATCAAATGTTAGCTAAGGTGGATCATGCTCTGAATGCCGTGGAAGTAGAGACGGATTTGGCAGATAAAATATTGTTTCATGGCCCAGGCGCCGGCTCTATGCCCACCAGTAGTGCCGTAGTGGCAGATATCGTCAATATCGCCCGGACCATTGCTGGTGGCACTGATTTACTAGACCCGGTCCAGTTATCGGATGGGATAGAGATCAGATCAATAGATACGTTGATAACCAAATACTATTTTAGACTTGAAGCTGAGGATCAACCAGGAGTACTCGCTAGAATTGCTGCTGTGCTAGGAGATTGCGGAATCAGCATTTCATCTTTTATCCAAAAAGGATTGGGTGATCATTCTACAAATGCTGAATTGGTCATTATGACTCACGAAGCCAACGAAAGTTCTGTAACGAGGGCTGTATCGAGCTTAAGGCAACTAGATGTTGTTAGAATGATAGGTAATGTGATCAGGGTGGTCGAATAACCGACTTATATCGTTGGAGGTTTGAATGCAGCATTTGTTGTTTTACGGTTGGAATCGCTGAAGTAGCTGTACAAAAGCGAAGGCGGAGCTTTCGCAGGCTGGATTTGACTGTGAAATAAGAGATTTTTTCAACGACCCCTTTTCTTTGGATGAACTTCAGGGTGGTTTATTAGGAGATGATCCATCTGAGCTATTTTCTTGGAGAAGCCCCTCTTTTAAAAAGTTAGGTTTGGAAAAATCAAATATGACTGCCTCCGAAATATTGGATCTAATGATTGCAGAACCTAGGTTAATCAAAAGACCTATCATAATGTATCAGGGCAAAAGATTTGTAACTTCGGAATGGAAAAAGATTTTGAGATCGGCCCAAATATGATTAACTTGTCTGGAAAAGAAGCTTTAGTCACGGGTGGAGGGAGCGGTATAGGTAGGGGGATATGTTCGGTTTTGGCCTTGGCAGGGGCAAATGTGCTGGTGACAGATATATCCGGGAAAGGCGCAGAGGATACACTAAAACATTGCGGTCACGGTGATAAATTTAGAGCAAGGCAAATGGATGTCACTAATGAAAATTCAATTGATGAAATTATTTCAGAACACATCAAGGATAGAAAAAAAATTGATATATTGGTCAACAATGCCGGAATAATCGGATCTGAAGGTTGGTCGAATAGAGAAATTCCGAATAGTCAAGACTGGACCGAAGTCTTTGAGGTTAATGTAAGAGGGGTTGTAAAGGTTTCCGAAAGGGTTAGCAAAGAGTTTCAGAACCAGAAACACGGCAAAATTATTAACATTGCTTCAATAGCCGCTCGGCAAGGAAGCCCAGATTCACCACATTACAGTACTTCGAAGGCGGCGGTTGTGAGTTGGACACAATCGCATGCTTTACAAATGGCTGCATATAATGTGAATGTAAATGCCGTCTGTCCGGGGCTTATATGGACTCCAATATGGGAATCGATTGCAAGAAAAAGATCTCAATTTGGAGGCAGCCTTAAGACCGAAGGTCTTGAAGGTAAAAAGCTTTTTGATCAAATTGTTAAAGCTTGGATTCCGCTTCAAAGAGAGCAGACTCCGGAAGATATCGGAAATATGGTGGCCTTTTTAGCATCCGATCTCGCCGAAAATATTACAGGTCAGTCTATTAACGTGGATGGGGGTCGGTTTACCAATTAAAATGATTGCCCGCGCTATTTCATAGGATCTTGGCAATTTTGGGTTTCACCAAAAAAAGGCATGGAAATATTCCTATTAAGCAGAGTACTGAACCAATCATAAAAAAATCATGGAATAAATTTACTCCTGCTTGGATTAATTGATTTTCAAATCCCGATGTGGGGTTGCCAAGAACTCCAGTTCCAGGAATATTTAAATCTATACCTAGTAGTAAATCTTGGAATCTTTGAGATCCCCAACCTGATAGGGCAGCAATTCCAAAAGTCATTCCAAGGAATCGTGAAGAGCTGATTATTCCAGCTGCCGAACCTTGGTATTGTGTACTAGAGCTGTTGATAGCGGATGTCGTAATCGGGGCTATCATTAAACCAAAGCCAAACCCAGCCACTAATAAATGATATGACATCAGTGGGTCCCCAATTAATTCGTTCCAGCGGCTCATAAATAGTAGAGCCACAAAACAAAATATAAGCCCCGAAATCGCTGGTATTCTGAGATCATAATGTTTGCTAAGCCATCCCCCCATCACCGCCCCTACGGGGATAGCGATTGTCATTCTCATTAGAATTAAGCCCCCTTCAAGAGAGGTGCCAGATAGGACGGTATTTACCATTAGTGGTATTGTCACCATGCTTATGATAAGGGCTGCTCCATAGAATAAATGTAAGGTGTTCGCAGCTAGGAATTGAATGTTTTTAAATAGTTCAATTGGTACGACTGAATTATCATTCTGCTTCGATAGTAGGTAATAACCGATTAACAAAAACACCCCAACAGATATAAAAATTACTAAAAATGATGTGTTACTCCCAGATTGTGAACATCCCAATGTGATAAAGCAGATTGCGGCGACTATTATGCCTGAGCCGAGGTAATCTATTTTATGCGTGATTTTCTTAGAGTTAGGGACAAGAAATAAAATCCCCGCTATTACGAGTAATCCGATTGGTATGTTTAACCAAAACACCCATTGCCATGAAAAAAACTGAGTGATTATTCCTCCCCATAAAGGACCTGTGACTGCGCCGGCTTCCGCGGATGCTCCGGCCAAGCCCAAAGGGATAGCTCGTTCATTGCCAGAATAAAAATCACTAATGATTGCTATCGTAATTGGGATTAAGGCGCCAGCCCCGACAGCTTGGATTATTCGAGTGCCAATGACCCAATTTATGGAGGTTGTGATTTCTAAAATGCCGGATACACCGCTTCTGATTAAAGTACTGTCATGGTAGGAATAAGATTCTAAAAACCCCATGGAATTAGTCAATCCTGTACCAACTGATCCCAGCATAAAAACTGACATAGAAGCTACGTAGATAAATTTGCGTCCATATATGTCGGAAATTCTGCCCATAATAGGCATTACAGATACGTACCCTAATAGGTAACCCGTAACTGTCCACATCGCCCTATCCAGTTCGGTCACATCCACCATTAAATCCGACATTATCTGGGGAAGTATCGTTACGACTACAGTTTGATCGTCTGCAGCAAAAAATATACCTGCAAAAATAGGTATTAGAGCTACATTTTTATTGGTAAATTTCATCATGTATTTAGCTGTAAATACTAGTTTAAAGGGTTCTCAATAACTATTTCTTCATTAAATCTCGATATGTCAATTATTCTTTGGATTTCGTTTATATTTTCTGAATCATCATATCCATTCAATTGACCAAAAATAATTGCTCTGGTTAGGTAGAGGGAGTTTTTGTCTATCCACACAATTATTTCAACGTTATTATCACTTGTGTCTCCGACCAAATTAGAAAGTGATGAAGCCGGCATAGATCCTTCTATGTTCCAATATTTCTCGCTATTAGATCTGAATTTCGGGGAAGTAATGCTGGATAGTATTTTCTCAATTCCTTTCTCAGGATCAAAAAAAGAAAGAGGGGTTACGGAATCTTCGGTCACCTCCCATTTTTGAGTAAGTGGGTTTAAGAAAAAAGTAGTACTGTCGATCGTTGAAAAACCTCCAGAAAGGGTCAAATTGCCAAACAAGAATGTGGCTTCAATAAACATTGAATTGCTATCAGATATTAAACCGGTTGCTTTCGAGAAGACCAAATCACCAATTCGGGTGCCACCAATATTCTTGTGCGACAATTGAAATTCAAAGGATGAGACAGACTTCATTATCGTGCCGCTCTGGTCTAGTATTTGCTTTGCCGTCCTGGTTTGGCTTTCGGACGAAATTGGGTTATCTGATGCACAAGATAGATTTAATATACTTACCAGATAAATTGCTACTAAAATAATGTAGAAGTTATTTTTTATCATTATTACTCACTACCGTAGGCCAAAAAAGGTAGGCAAAAAAAAACCCCGCTCGCTTGAACGGGGTTTTTGCATCCAAAGGAATTTTATATCTGAATTATGTTCTGTTCCTTGAAAGGATAACAGAGCCAACTCCTACCATCGCGATGCCAAGCAGGCATGACAGTAACATAAGATCTCTAATTATTCTTTCCCCAACGCTTGGTAGTCCAAGCCCTAGTACACTACCGCCGCCAGGTCCACCTCCCGGCACGGTCGATATCTCACTTCCTGGGAGATCCTTAGCTTCTAAGGT